>NZ_JAHEWS010000020.1:0-70390 GCF_018598405.1 Curtobacterium flaccumfaciens
CCACCGCCCCCGCCCGCACACACGACGACGCCCGCCTGCCGGAGCGGCAGACGGGCGGTGAGTCGAGTGGAGCGGGTGCGTCAGGCGCGCGCCGCACGCAGCGCGCGGAGGTTCTCCTTGTCGGCACCGAGCGCGGTGAGCAGCAGGAGCACACCGACGATCGCGTGGAACACGTTGTCCGTGGTGTTCAGCGCGAAGACGTTCGCCGAGGTGTCCACGAAGACGAAGCCGTACACCGCGAAGACGACGAGCAGGGCACCGACGAGCAGGTTGCCGTTGCGCGAGCCGATGGTGTTGCCGAGACCCGTGATGAGCAGCACGACGGCGAGCAGCACCCAGACCAGGCACAGCGCCGGGTTGACGCCGAACGCGTTCCAGAGCATGCCGCCCTGACGGCTGAAGAAGCCCGGGTCGCCGTCGGCGGCGAAGAAGAAGCCCAGGATGCCCCAGAGTGCGAGGACGCTGCCGGCCGTGAGCGCGAGACCCCGGTTCGGCGAGGCGGTGATGCCCGGTTCCTTGATGGCCACTTCGGTTTCCTCCTCGTACACTGCCGACGCGACGTGCGTCGGTCCCGCGTGGTGCGACGGCCCGGCGGGGACCACTGATCCGGTCGTCCCGGCGCGGGGCGCGCGGCCGACGGGGGTGCGGTTCCCAGCCTCCGGCCGGTGCTCCAACGGTATCGTGTCGGACCCCGACCGACCCAATCGCAGCGCCGCCGCCAGTCGTGCGACGAGCCCGACGACGACCACTCCGAGGAGGACCAGCCCGGTGACCTTGACACCCGAGCGCAGTGCATCCGAGTCGCGCGGACCGTGGGTCTCGCGGCGGGTGCGGTGGGCTGCGCTGGCGGCTCTGGGGTTCGTGATCGTGCCTCTCGTCTACTGGGTCGCGGTGCTGACGCCGGTCGGTCAGAAAGCGGAGGACGCCGCGCTCGGCGGGGTCCGGGAGTCCGACCTGTTCAGCTCGGACACTGCGCTCAACGTCATCTCGGTGCCGGTGATCCTGTTGCTCGTCGTCGTGATCGCAGCCGTGGCGTTCGCCAGACGGCGGCTCTCGGTGGGGCTCGGCGCGGGGGTCGTGGTGCTCGCGTCGGCGGCCACCTCGACGCTCGTGAAGCGTATCGCCGTGCGCCCGGAGATCGCTCAGTCAACGACGCCGAACTCGTTCCCGTCGGGGCACGCGACGATCGCGCTGGCGGCGCTGTTCGCGGTCCTGATGGTGACGCCACGCCGGTTCCGGCCCCTCGTGACGATCGTCGGCGCCGGGTACGCGGTCTTCGTGGCGAACCAGACCGTGGTCTACGGGTGGCACCGGGTCAGCGACATCATCGGCGCGTGTGCGATCGCGATGTTCTGGCTCGGGATCGTCCGTGCCGCCGGTCCTCGGGTCGACCGCGGACTCCGGGGCGACCGCAACGGCCGGCGGGGTCCGCGCCGCGTGGTGAGCGTCGTGCTCCTCGTCGCGACCGGGGTGACGCTGGCGGTCGGTGTCACCGCGCTCGTCCTCGGACTGACCGGGGAGGGCGCGCACGACCACGCGGCGATCCTCGTCGCGGGGCGGATGGCCTCGAGTGCGAGCGTCCTCGCCGTCGTGACCGTGGTGTGGTTCCTCGACGGGATGCACCACGCGGCGCGGACCGACCCGGCCACGCTGCCGACCGCACGCTGACCGGCCGAGCCGAGCCGGGCCTCCAGTCCGCCCGAACGGGCCGTCCCGACGGCCGGCCCGAACGGGCCGTCCGACGGGCGGCACGAACAGCCCGTCCGACGGGCGCGAGCCTGGCGGGAATGCTCACGCGTGCGCTACGTTGTACCGAGCAAGTCGATGCAAACGCATCGATATCGCGAAAGGCGGCGCATCATGCAGTTCGGCATCTTCACGGTCAGTGACGTCACGACCGACCCCACCACCGGAACGACGCCGGACGACACCCGGCGCGTCCGCGACATCCTGACGATCGCCGAGCACGCCGACCAGGCCGGGCTCGACGTCTTCGCGACCGGTGAGCACCACAACCCGCCGTTCGTCGCCTCGTCGCCGACCACGTTGCTCGCCTACCTCGCGGCGAAGACGAAGGACATCACCCTGTCCACGTCGACGACCCTGATCACCACGAACGACCCGGTGCGCATCGCCGAGGAGTACGCGATGCTCCAGGTCGTCTCCGACGGCCGCATGGACCTGATGATGGGCCGCGGCAACACCGGCCCCGTGTACCCGTGGTTCGGTCAGGACATCCGCCAGGGCGTCAACCTGGCGATCGAGAACTACGCGCTCGTCCGCCAGCTGTGGGAGAACGACGTCGTCAACTGGCAGGGCAAGTTCCGCACGCCGCTGCAGGGCTTCACCTCGACCCCGCGTCCGCTCGACGGTGTCCCGCCGTTCGTCTGGCACGGCTCGATCCGCACGCCGGAGATCGCCGAGCAGGCCGCCTACTACGGTGACGGCTTCTTCCACAACAACATCTTCTGGCCGATCCAGCACACCGAGCAGATGGTCGGCCTGTACCGCCAGCGCTTCGAGCACTACGGACACGGCCGCGCCGACCAGGCGATCGTCGGGCTCGGCGGACAGTTCTTCGCGCGGAAGAACTCGCAGGACGCAATCGACGAGTTCCGCCCGTACTTCGACAACGCCCCGGTCTACGGCCACGGCCCCTCGATGGAGGACTTCACCGCCCAGACCCCGCTCACCGTCGGCTCGCCGCAGCAGGTCGTCGACCGGTACGCCGCCATGAAGGACCACGTGGGGCACTACCAGCGCCAGCTGTTCCTCATCGACCACGCGGGGCTGCCGCTCAAGACCGTGCTCGAGCAGATCGACATCCTGGCGGAGGACATCGTGCCGGAGCTGCGCAAGCTGAACGACGAGGGTCGCCCGGCCGACGTGCCGTCGGACCCGCCGTCGCACGCGGCGCGTGCCGCTGCCGCGATGGCTGCCGGCACCCTCGGCAGCGACCACGTCGCCGCCGAGGACGAGTGGACGGGCGCGTCCGTCTGACGAGTGCCGTGAGCGCCACCACGCGCGGACGGGAGGCCCGGTGCCAGCTGGCACCGGGCCTCCCGTCCGTCTCGGCGCGCGTTCTCGGGCCCGCGCCGACGTCACGGGGTGAGCGACACCTCACGGGGCTGCCGGCGCGTGAGCTGTCGCTCAGCGCGTGAGCTCGGCGCTGGGCTCCGCGACGGGGCGGGCCGGCACGAGCTTGAGGCCGACCACGCAGCCGACGATGCCGGCGATGAACAGCAGGCGCAGCACGGTGACGGGCTCGGCACCGGTGGCCATGCCCCACAGCACCGTGAGTGCGGCGCCGGTGCCGGTCCACACCGCGTACGCAGTGCTGATCGGGATGTGCTTGAGGACGTAGCCGAACGCGACGAGGCTGATCACGATCGTGACGCCGAACACGATCGTCGGGCGGAGTTCGGTGAAGCCGTCGCTCTCGCCGAGGGCGGTCGCCCAGACGGTCTCGAGCGCGGCGCTGACGAACAGGACGATCCAGGCCACGTCAGCTCACCACCTTGAGGCCGATGACGCACGCCACCAGGCCGAAGACGAGGGCGAGGCGGGCGAAGGACGCGGCCTCCTGACGTCGGAGTATCGCGACGACCACGGTCAGTGACGCCCCGATTCCGACCCAGACCGCGTAGGCGGTGCCGACCGGGATGCTCTTCATCGCGAACGCCAGCCCCACCATGCTCAGTGCCATCCCGGCGACGAACACGATCGTCGGGACCACCTTCTTGAAGCCGTTCGAGGCGCCGAGGGCGGTGGCCCAGACGGCCTCGAGCACGCCGCTCAGCACGAGGATCACCCATGCCATGACGATGTCCTTTCCTGCGGAAGTCGTTGTCGGTGTCGTTCTCGCACGACTGTGCGACAACGACCACGACGGTAGCACGAGTTCGTACGACTGTGCGAGTATGGCGTGTGGCCAGGAGCATGGACGTCGACGAACGGCGCCGCACCGTGTCCGAGGCGGCGTGCCGGGTCCTCGCCCGCGACGGCCTCGGGGCACTCAGCGTGCGGAACGTCGCCGCCGAGGCGGGGCTGCCGCCGAGTACGGTCCGCTACACGTTCCCGACCCAGGCGAGCGTCCGCGAGCACACCATCACCCTCGTGTTCGATCGGATCCGGGAGCGCATCGACGCCATCCCGGCTGATCTGGCACCGGTCCGACGCGCACGCCGGATCGTGCTCGAGCTGCTGCCCCTCGACGAGGAGCGGGTCATCGAGCTCGAGGTCTACCTTGCACTCGGGAACGCCGCGCTCACCGACGTCGGGCTCCGACCGACGCTCGACCGCGTCGTCGCGGCGATGCGGACCTGGTGCGAGGAGGTCCTCCGGCTGCTCGGGGTACCGGCGGGTGACCGGGAGTACGAGGCGTGCCGCCTGCACGCCCTCCTCGACGGGCTCGCGATGCAGGTCGTCCGGCTGGCTCCGGGGGAGTCCGGTGACTGGGCGATCGACGTGGTCGACCGACACCTGGACGGCGTCGCCGCAGGCTGAGCTCGCCCCCCCTCGCACCGTGCGGTGGCGCGTGCGCAGCCCCCCGCGGCACGCGTCGCCTATCCTGTCCCGGTGACGACGACCACGCGGCCGCCGCAGCGCACCCGGAGCCTCACCGGCCCCGGGCTGGTGCTGCTCGCCGTCGTCGTCCTGCTGGGGATCCGGCTGTTCTCGCCGAGCATCGGGACCGCGGGGCTGCCGAACGTCGTGCAGGACTTCCTCACGCTGGCGATCAGCGTCGTCGTCGAGTCCCTGCCGTTCGTGGTGCTCGGCATCGTGCTGTCGATCGTCGTCGAGGTCTGGGTCCCGGTCGGCGCGCTCGAGCGGGTCCTGCCGCAGAACGCCTTCGGTCGCCGCGCCGTGATCTCCCTGATCGGCATGCTCTTCCCGGTGTGCGAGTGCGGCAACGTCCCGCTCGCCCGCGGCCTGATGATGCGCGGGTTCACCCCCGCCGAGGCCGTCACGTTCCTGGTCGCGGCCCCGATCCTCAACCCGCTCGTCATCATCAGCACCGCGCAGGCGTTCGGCTGGTCGGGCTGGATCCTGCCGGTACGCATCGTCGGCGGGTTCGTCATCGCGAACCTCGTCGGCTGGATCGTCGCCGCGCACCGCCGTCCGGCCGACCTGCTGCTCCCCGCCTTCGAGGCCCGGTGCCGCGCTGCCGTCGGAGCACCTCGAGGCCTGCACCGCTGGCGGCAGAGCGCCGCACAGTTCGGCGGCGAGACGGCGACGATGATGCCGGCGCTGTTCGTCGGTGCCGGGCTGGCCGCCGCGATCCAGGTCGCCGTCCCCCGCTCGACCCTGGTGGCCATCGGCTCGAACCCGGTGCTGTCCGTCGCGGCGATGATGCTGCTGGCGATGACGGTGTCGCTCTGCTCGAACGTCGACGCCTTCTTCGCGCTGTCGTTCGCGTCGACGTTCCTGCCGGGGTCGATCACGGCCTTCCTGATCATCGGGCCGATCATCGACGTCAAGATGATCGCCCTGCTGCGCACGACCTTCCGGGTCCGGTTCCTGGTGCTGCTGTCGGTCGTGTGCGTCCTGTTCGCCGGAGCCGTCGGGTTGGTGATGAATGTCCTCGTCTGATGCACGCAACAACGCGGCCGCGTACCTGGGCCTCGGGTCGGTGCTGGCCGCGGCGCTCTGCACGCTGTGGCTCGCACTGGTCGGGCACCTCGACCTGTACATCAACCCGCGGTACTCGGTGTTCACGGTCGTGCTCGCGGCCGTGGGCGTGCCCGCGTCGATCGCCGCCCTCGTCGTCATCGCCCGGGGCCACGGCCACACCCACGGCGACGACGACGACCTCGATCTGCACCAGCAGCAGCGGACGGGAGGCCGCGGTCGCGCCGTCCGCATCGCCCTCGGCGGAGCAGCGGCCATCGTCACGATCGGCGTCACCGTCGCGATGCTCGTCCTGCCCCCGACGACCCTGTCCGCCCGCACCGCACAGCAGCGGAGCGTCGACTCGGCGACCCTGTCGAACGCCACCGGTTCCGAGGCCGCGGTGTCGCTGCTCGGCAGCGAGGGCGTCGACACCTCGGAGTACGGCGTCAAGGACTGGGCCGCCCTGATCCGGCAGACCACCGACACCACGGCGCTGGTCGGCAAGCAGGTCGAGCTGACCGGCTTCGTGGTGCCCGGCGCCGACGGGTCCTTCACCCTCACCCGCTTCGTGATCAGCTGCTGCGCCGTCGACGCGCAGCCGGTCGGCCTCGGCGTCGTGACCGGCGACGGCTCCGTCCCCGACGAGGGCCAGTGGGTCACCGTCCGCGGAGCCCTCGCGGCCAACCCGGACCAGTCCGCCGACGCCCGCATCGTCGTCAGGGCCGCGAAGATCACCGACATCGCGCAGCCCGAGGACCCGTATGAGTTCTGAGCGCCGCGGTGACCAGCCCCGCGAGCGGCGCGGTGACCAGCGCCGCGAGCGCCGCCCGGTCGCGCACCGGTTCCACCGCCGGTACGTGGCCGTCGTGGTGGTGCTGGCCGTGGTGGCAGCGCTCGCCGCGGTCGTCGGCTCGCAGCAGGGCCCGCGGCTCCGCGACGTGTCCTACGACGCCACGGGTCTCGTCACCCGCCCGGCCCAGCGCGTCATCCTGACGGCCAACCAGGCCCTGCAGAAGGTCTCCGCCGCCGACGTCCGGGTCAGCCCGACAGCGGCGCACACCGTGACCTCGAGCGGCAACACCATCGCCGTGGAGTTCGCCGGACCCCTGGCCTACGACCGCGACTACACGGTCACGGTCGCGGGCGTCCGGGCGCCCGGGCAGCGCGCGACGTCGGACCTGACGGCGTCGATCCGCACCGGCAGCACCGACGTGCTCGCACTCGTCCCCGGGCAGGCCGGGGCGAAGGACCGCATCGTCCGGCGTTCCCTCGACGCCGGCGGCGCGACCACCGTCTACGAGGGCACCGCGATCTCGGAGTACGCCCGACTCGGCCGATCCCTGGTGGTCGTGAGCGGCACGGACGCCAGCTCGTCGGTCGACGTGGTGGCCCTGAGCGGGGGCGTGCAGGACGACGACGCCCCCGTCGAACACCTCACGCTGCCGACCTCCGAGGGGCGGGTCACCGCGCTGCACGTCGCCGACGACGGTGCCTCGTTCGGGTTCGAGTACGCCGACACCTCCACCGGGCAGTCCCGGAACACCGGCCTGTACGTGGTCGACATGACGGGCACGCACCTGCCCACCGCCATCGCTGCGAACGGCAAGCCGACGACGGGTGCCGTCCCGATGACGGTGGCCCAGTGGGCCTACGTGCCGCGTACTGAGAGCGCACTCGTCCGGACGGGCAGCGACGACCTGGTGCTGGTCGACATGAGCGGACGTGCCGACCCGGTCCGGCTCGGCAGCGCCACGTACCTGCACGGCTTCGTCGGCACCGGCACCACGGCCGTCGTCGAGACGGGCACCGGCATCGAGCGGCTGGACCTCACCGACGGGTCGAAGTCGGCGTTGCAGGCCCCCGCCGCGAGCACCGACGCGGCCGTCCTCGGCCGCATCGCCCAGCTGACCGACGACACGTACCTGCGCGTGCTGGGGGACGTGCGGTCGGACGGCACGATCTCGGCACGGATCGTGCGTGTGGACGGAGGACGGGCCTCCCGGCTGCCGGTGACCATCCCGGACGACGCGAGCGTCACCGCGGTCTGCCCGTCCCCGAACAGCCAGTTCGTCGCGGTCGCGACGAAGTCGGCGACCGGCGAGCTCGTGAGCATCGTCGACGCGGCCTCCGGCGCGCTCGAGGCGAGCATCGACGCGGGCTCCGTCGACTGGTGCGGCGCGCTGCCGTCCGGTGACGAGGTCGGCTGACGGCACCGAGACCACAGACGGGAGGCCCGTTGCCAGCCGGCAGCGGGCCTCCCGTCTGTCAGGTGGTGACGACTACGCCAGCGTGGCCGCGTCGATCACGAAGCGGTAGCGGACGTCCGAGGACAGCACGCGCTCGTAGGCCTCGTTGATCTGGTCGGCGCTGATGAGCTCGGTCTCCGGGAGGATCCCGTGCTCGGCGCAGAAGTCGAGCATCTCCTGGGTCTCCTGGATGCCGCCGATGGCGGAACCGGCCCAGCTGAGCCGACGCGGGATGAGCGCGAAGGCCGGCACCTCGAGCGGCTCGGCCGGAGCACCCACGTTGACGAGCGTGCCGTCGACCTTGAGCAGGCCGAGGTAGGCACCCATCGGGATCTTCGCCGAGACGGTGTTGATGATGAGCTCGAAGGAGTTCGCGAGCTTCTCGAACGTCTCCGGGTCCTTGGTCGCGTAGTGGGCCTTGGCACCGTAGCGGAGCGAGTCCTCCTGCTTCGAGGTCGTCTGCGACAGGACGGTGACCTCGGCGCCGAGCGCGACGGCGATCTTGACGGCCATGTGACCGAGTCCGCCCATGCCGACGACGGCGACCTTGGTGCCGGGGCCGGCGTTCCAGTGGTGCAGCGGCGAGTAGGTGGTGATGCCGGCGCAGAGCAGCGGCGCGACCTTCTCGATGTCGAGCGACTCGGGGACGCGGAGGACGAAGTCCTCGTTCACCACGACAGCCTGCGAGTACCCGCCCTGGGTGATCGAGCCGTCGGCCGGGTCGACGCTGGCGTAGGTGCCGATGTTGCCCTTGAGGCAGTACTGCTCCTGGCCGGCGACGCAGTTCTCGCACTCGCCGCACGAGTTCACCATGCAGCCGACGCCGACGCGGTCGCCGACCTGGTGCTTGGTGACGTTCTCGCCGACCTCGGTGACGTGGCCGACGATCTCGTGGCCGACGACCTGCGGGTACTGGATCGGGCCCCACTCACCGCGGACGGTGTGGATGTCCGAGTGGCAGATGCCGGCGTAGGCGATGTCGATCGCGACGTCGTCCGGGCCGACGTCACGACGGGTGATGGTGGTCTTGACGAGCGGCTCGGTGGCTGACGGTGCCGCGTACGCGTTGACGGTGCGCAATGATCTCCTCGTGGGGGTGGTGCGTTGCGGGCCGGTTCCGGCCCGGAACCAGTGTGCGCGCAGCCGTGGCCGGGTGGGAGGTACAACCAGGACACCCCTGTGCCCGCGGACGGGCGAGTCGCGGCGCGGCGGTGCCGTGCGCTGTGCTGTGCTGCGCTGTGCTGTGCTGTGCTGTGCTGTGCTGTGCTGTGCTGTGCTGTGCTGCGCTGCGCTGTGCTGCGCTCGCTCAGGCGAGCCGGGCCAGCCGCTGCCCCGCGATCGTGGCGAAGCGCAGCGGGTCGGCCAGGGCGTCGTCGGGCTCGCCGGTGGTCTGCGTCGCGAGGACGGTGAGCGAGGCGGCAGCGGCGTAGTCGTCGAGCGGCGCCTCGATCGCGCCGGCGACGAGCATCGACCGGGCTCCGGGAGCGTGCGCCACGGCCAGGTCGCGGACCACCGAGGGCACCTTGCCGACGGCGCTCTGCCCGTCGAAGCGCCCCTCGCCGCTGATCACCACATCGGCGCCGTCGAGCAGCGCCGGCAGCCCGAGGACCTCGGCGACGGCCGCGGCCCCACCGGCGAGCGTGGCGCCCCACACCAGCAGGCCGAACCCGACACCGCCCGCGGCTCCGGCACCCGGCGTGCTCGGGTCGACGTGGGGGAAGCGTGCGGCCCAGGAGGCGAGCCGCTCGTCGAAGGACGCCACCCGGTCCGGCGTGATGCCCTTCTGCGGGCCGAACACGGCGGCGGCACCGGTCTGGCCGAGCAACGGCGAGGTGACGTCGGTGAGCACGGTGACGCCGAGCGGGGGGAGTGCGCGGAGGCCGCCGGCGCCTTCGCTGTCGAGGCCGAGCGCCTCGAGCACCGGACGCCCGCCGTCGGTGGACGCGCTGCCCCCGATGCCGAGCACGAGCCCCGTGGCACCGGCGTCGAGCGCGGCGGCGATCGCCTCGCCGAACCCACGGCTCGTCGCCGTGTCCGGCATCGGTGCGTCGAGCAGGGGGAGGCCGCTCGTCGCCGCGAGCTCCACCACCGCGCGACCGTCGGGCAGCCGCAGCCAGTGGGTGTCGACCGGCGTGCCGCCCGGCCCGGTCACGGTGACGGGTACCCGGACGGCTCCGGGGACGGCGGTCTCGAAGGCGTCGAGCGTGCCCTCGCCGCCGTCGGCCATCGGGACGAGCACCACGTCGTCGTCGGGGCGTTCGGTCAGCCAGCCGTCGCGGACGGCCGCAGCGATCGACGCCGCGGTCGCGGTGCCCTTGAACGAGTCCGGAGCCACGATGATGCGCACGGCTCCCACCGTAGTGGCCCGTTGCGAGACGCCGGCGTGTGCGCAGGACGCCGCGTTGTCCGCGAGACGCCTCCGGATCCGGCGGCGTCTCGACGACATGGCGGCGTCGAACGAACACGCCGGCGTCTCGCGAACGACCCGGGCTGGCGTCAGTGCGCGGGCACCGGCTCGGGCAGGGCGAAGCGCGGGTGCGGTGCGCCGCCCGTCGCCAGGTCAGCGAGCATCTCGCCGAGCAGCGGCGCGAACTTGAAGCCGTGCCCGGAGAACCCGGTCGCCACGGTGAGCGGCCCCACCCGGTCCATCACGAAGTCCTCGTCGGGGGAGTTGTCGTACAGGCAGCTGATGAACGTCGGCCGGGTCGCGTCGACCCCCGGCACGTACCGCGCGACGTACGCCTGCAGCCGCTCGGCCTCGGTCGGCACGGGTGCGAAGTCCCGGTTGTCCGGTTCGACGACGGGACCGGTGCCGTGGAACCCGACCTTGACACCCTCGCCGGGCGTCAGCAGCCCGTACACGTCGTCACCGTCGGCCCAGTGCACGAAGCTCGGCCAGGCCTCGTCCGGCAGGTGGCTGGGGAAGTGGGCGGGCTGCTCCTGGGTGACGCGGATGGCCGGGAGGCCCGCCCCGCGTCCGGCGAGCAGCTCACCGACCAGCACGGGGGCCCACGACCCCACGGCGGCCACCGCGGACGCGGTGCGGATGGCGGTGCCGTCGGACAGGACCACGGTGACGTCGTCACCGTGGTCCTCGAGCCCGGCGACCCCGGTGTCGAACCGCAGGTCGGCGAGACCGGTCCGCTCGGCCAGCGTCAGGAAGACCTCGATCGCCCGATCGGCGCGGATGCGTCCGGCGGAGGCATGGGTCAGCACGCGCCCCTCGAACGCGATGCCGGGCCAGCGCGCCGCTGCGTCGTCCGGGGCCAGCACCTCGTGCGGGATGTCCGCGTCGGTGAGGGCCGCGGCGATCGCGTCGACGACCTCGGGCCGACCGTGGTCGACGGCCCCCGTGCGGACGATGAGCTCCTCGCAGGCAGCGGCCTCGAGCGCTTCCCACAGTTCCAGCGCCCGGGTGGTCAGGGCGACGTACTCCGCGTCGGCGTAGCCCTGCCGGAAGATCCGGGTCGCACCGTGCGAGGAGCCGAGGTGGTGTCCGCGGGCGTGCTGTTCCAGAAGCAGGACGCGCTCGCCGCGGGCGGTGAGGGCGAACGCGGTCGCAGCGCCGACGACCCCGGCACCGATGACGACCACGGGTGCGACGTGTTCGGGGGAACCGGGAGAGGAGGACATGCGGCGAGCGTACGTCCGACGGAGCGAGTGACGGGAATCGAACCCGCGCTACCAGCTTGGGAAGCTGGAGTTCTACCATTGAACTACACTCGCGCGCCCCGGTGAACGGGACTCGGCAAGCCTAGCGGATTCTCGCCTGGAAGCCAGCCGACCGCGCACCGTACGCCTCCTGCCGGGCGTGTGTCGCGCCTCCCGAGTCTCCGCTGTGAGGGTGCGAGCCTGACGGACAGGTGTCGCACCCGTGTGTACCGTCCAGGGAGTTCCAGCCCCGAACCCGAGGAGGCCCCGGATGGTCAGGCATCCCCTCATCGACGACGTGGTCGGCCCCGCCATCGTGGTCGAGTCGGCCTCGCCCGTCGTGTGGCTGACCGACGCGCTCGCCTCGCTGCTCCGCCGGTCGGCGGACGCCGGACGGACGGTCGTGCTCCGCACCGGACGTTCGGCGGCGATCACCCCGGCGCTCCGGCACGCACTCGGTGCGTACGGTGCCGCGTGGGCCGTCTCCGACTTCGACGGCACGCTGCGGGACGGCCGGACGGGCGTCGCCGCATCGGGCATCGAGGACTTCGTGCACCGCGGCCCCGAGCTCGTGGGCACGCCGTCGCCCGAGCACCCGGTCTCGGCCGACTCGGTGCGTCAGATCAGCATCGACCTGACCCTCCGCCACCACCCGGGCCGCGCGGTCGACATGGGGTCCGCCATCGAGGCGCTGTGCCACACCGTCGGCACCTGCCCGACCCGGTGGGGCACCGCAGAACCACTCACCGTGCCGTGGGACCGCTGGGTCGTCACGCAGTACGCGAAGCACGAGGCGCCCGGCATCTCGACCTCGTACGCCGTCGGCGAGGGCTTCTCCGCGACGATGACCGCGCACCTGGTGGGCGGAGTGGTCGTCGAGACCATGTCTGCCGTGCTCACCGTGCCCGAGGAGAACACCGATCCGGGCCTGGCCAACCGCATGTTCGACGCGGTGCAGCGGGTCGCCGACCAGGTCGTCCCCGTCTTCGGCGTCGTCATGCAGCGCCGCGGCGACGCCGACCACCTGGTGCGGGCCGTCTCGCACGGCGAACCGTCACCACTCGCCGTCGTCATCGGACCCGAGGCCGCTGGCTTCCTGGACCGCGACGGCGTCTGGCCGCCGCCGCGCACCACGACCGCCACGTTCGCAGCCGGCACCGGCCCGTCGACCCGCCCGGATTCCGATGCCGACGCCGGGATGATCGTCCGCTTCGAGGACGGTTGGGAAGCGCTCGAGGCGTTCCTCGACCGCATCGACGAGGACCGCTTCCTGCAGCTGGTCGGCGGCGCGCCGCTCGACCCCGCGCACGACGAGGGCACGCTCGACGGCCACGTCCGTGACGACCGGATGGTGGGCGGCCACGGTGCCGCGTGACGTCACCATCCTCTGCCGGCAGCCGGTGGAGGCGCGCGACGTCGCCGAGGCGCTCCTGCTGCACGACGAGACCTGGGGAGTCCGGGCACTCGACGACGGTCCGATGATGCAGGTCTGCCGTGACGCCACGCACCCCGTGATCACCGTGCTCGGCGTGCGCCGGGTGGACTCCTTCGACGAGGTCGAGCGGATCCTCCCGGACGCCCCGACCCTGGCGACGCCGCTGTGGTGGGTCGACACCGTGATCCCCGCCGGCCCGGACGGCGAGTCCGGGATCTCGGCCGCGCTCGAGGCCGCGATGGACCTCGACGCGGTCTGCATCGTCCACGGGGACTGAGCGCGGCCGCACTCACCCCGGGCCCGGTGCGGCTCAGTCCCGCTTGCTCATCGCTGCGAGGCGCTCGTTGTACGCCTTGAGGTCGGCGTCGCCGTCGCGCTCGGCCTTGCGGTCCAGGCGCTTCGCGTCGCGCTTGTCCGAACGCATCCAGTTCCGCACGACGAGCAGCGCCACGAACACCATCGGCAGCTCGGATGCACCCCAGGCGATGCCGCCACCGGTGTGCTGGTCGTCGAGCAGTGCGGCGTCGTTCGTCTGGCCCAGCGCGTGGAACCAGTCGATCGCGAACACCGACTGCGACGTCATGACCGCGACGCCGAAGAACGCGTGGAACGCCAGGGTGGCCAGCAGGGTGATGATGAGCATCGGGTACGGCGGACGCTGCGGGCCCGGGTCGACCCCGACGAAGACCCAGAAGAACAGGTACCCGCTCAGGACGAAGTGGATGATCATCGCGACGTGCCACTCGTGCGACTGCATCGCGGCCTGGTACGCCGGCGTGAAGTAGAACACCACGAGGGACCCGGCGAAGATGATCCCCGCGACGGCCGGCTTGCCGAGGAACTGCATCCAGCGGGAGTGCACGAAGAGCATGAGCCACTCGCGGGCTCCGCGTGAGCCGTCGTTGCGGACGGGCAGGGTGCGGAGCGCGAGCAGCACCGGGCCGCCGAGCACGAGCGGCAGCGGGACGAACATCATCAGCAGCATGTGCTGGAGCATGTGCGACGAGAAGTGGATCATGCCGTACACGGCAGGACCGGCCGACGTGGTCCAGATGAACAGGGCGCAGCCGATCAGCCAGGCGATGGTGCGACCGACGGGCCAGGCGTCGCCGCGCTTCCTGAGCTTGCGCACCGCCAGCAGGTACCAGACGGCCCCGACGACGGCCAGGCCGAGCCACACCCAGTCGATGTGCCACTGGGTCAGGTAGGTCTGCGTGGTCTGTGCCGGCGGGAACGGGAACCCGATCAGGCCGGAGCGGGTGTCCTCGCCCGTCGCGGGGGTCTGCGGGATCGGCGGCTGCGAGCGGGACACGGCGACCGAGACACCGATGGCCACCGCCATGAACACGATCTCGGCCAGGGCGAACCGGGTGAACAGGCGGCGGTCGAGCGGCGCGCGGAGCAGCCCGGGCACGAGCTTCCGACGCTGCACGACACCGGCGATGCCCAGAAGCACGAGGATGAGCGCCTTGACGGTGATGAGCCAGCCGTACGTCGTCGTGACGAGGTCGAGCGGGCCGGTCAGACGCAGCGACGCGTTGACGATGCCGGAGAACGCCACGGCCCCGAACGACCAGCCGGCGAGCGTCGAGTACCGGGCGATCACGCGGCCGGTCGCACCCTTGGTACGGGTGCGGAGCAGGACCACGGCGACCAGGCCGCCGGCCCACACGCACACCCCGACCAGGTGGATCGCGAGCGAGTTCACCGCGTTCGCGTGCTCGAGCGACCCGGCAGCGTGGCCGGACAACGCCAGCGGGAGCAGGGCGAACAGGCCGATCACGGTGGCGAACGCCAGGGACGTGACCCGGGTGGCGAAGGCGGCGATCACCGTGGCGACCAGGATCGCGACGGCGGACACGACGAGGGCCTGGCCGATCTCGACCTGGAACGCGAAGAGCATGAAGTTGCGCGCGAACACCGGGCTGGTGAGCGGGACGCCCAGGGTGTTCGCGCCGGTCAGCACGATGCTCACCGCGGCCGCCAGGAACCAGACGGCACCGGTCGCTGCGGCCCACCGGGTGGCCCGGTGCTGCACGCTCGACAGGGCACCGTGGTCCTTCTTCTGCGCGGGCAGCGCGAAGGCGGCGACGATGAGGAGCCCGACGGTGAGTGCCGCCATCGTGTCGTGCACGACGCGGGCGATCGGCAGGCCGTACTCGACGACCTCGCCGGCGGACACCAGCTGCTGACTGGCGCTGAAGGCACCGGTGATCGTCAGCCCGAGGATCGAGCACGCGACGGCGAGCGGGATCGCGATGACGAGGACCGTCGCGACCGTGGACGAGCGCCCGGTGGTGGGGGCGGCGTCCGGCGCTGACCCGGTGGGCTGGGTTTCGGGTGACGTGACGGTCATGACCGTCCAATGGTAGGCGCGTCGGCTGGCAACCGGCCCCTCGGATGCGCGCTCAGACCCGCCGTTCCCAGATGCCCTCGCAGCCGACGCCGACGAACCCGACGGCCTCGTTCACGTCGAGCATGTGGCGGTTCTCCTCCGCGTTGAACGTGATGATCGAGGGGCGCCCCGGGAACCGTCGCTCGAGCTCCTGGATCCCGACGACCTTGAGCAGCCAGCCGAGCCGGTGCCCACGGTGTTCGCGCAGCACCAGGGTGTCCCACTGCTGTGCCGGACGAGCGGGGTCGTTCGGCACCGACAGCTGCGTGAAACCGGCCAGGGCGGTGCTGGGCACGTGCTCGACGGCCACGGTCAGCAGGGCGCGCGGGGCCGTGGCGAGTTCGTCCTCGTGCTCCCGGAGGCGTTCGGCGGTCCAGACGTCCTCGGGCTCCTCCATGTCCCCAGCGGGTGCGTCGGTGCTCATCCGGGTCTCGAGCAGCGCGATGCCGTCCAGCCACTGTTCCGGGGTACGCCCGGTCCAGGCGTGCACGCGGTACTGGGGACCCGCGGCGGCGGACGCCCGGTCGTGCAGGCCGCCCACCACGGACGCGTCGGCGGGCAGCGGGAGCCGGCTGATCCGGTTCACCTGGCCGAAGTGCCAGCCGCGAGCGGTCAGGAAGCGCACCCCGGCCTCGTCCTCGGGGACTGCGCCGAACCCCGTCGGGGCCTGCACGTACCCGGGTCCCGAGGCGGGGCCGACCTGCCGTGAGACGGCGTAGGTCTTCCACTGCGTCCGGCCGTCCGCACGGGCCATCGCCTCGAGGTGGTCGGCGAGCAGCGTCCCGACGCCACGGCGCTGGTGCTCGGGGGCGACGCCGACCGACATCCAGCAGTTCGTCGTGCCCGGCTCCTGCTTGGTGTCGTAGGAGCCCGCACCCACCACGGTGCCGTGCTCGTCCCGCGCGACGACGAGCCGGCTCGGGGCACCCGGCTCGCGGCACAGCGGCAGGTACTCCTCCGGGGTCCAAGCGAGCTCGCGCAGCCCGTGCACGGCGGCCTCGGCCCCGTCGGACACGGCGAGCCACGCGGCGAAGGTCGCCACCGTCGCGGGGTCGTCATCCATGGTGGCGGGGACCGTGATCTCGTCGACGGTGTACGTGGTCATGACTGCTCCGAACGCCGCCCGCCCGGGTGGTGGGCAGCCTGGCAGCATACCGGCGTCGCGACGGCTGCCGCTAGGCTTCGTGCGTGCTGCTCTCCGACCGCGACATCACCGCCCAGCTCGCCGAAGGCCGGATCGGCCTCGACCCGTACGACGCTTCGCTCGTGCAGCCGTCGAGCATCGACGTCCGGCTCGACAAGTTCTTCCGGCTGTTCGACAACCACAAGTACCCCCACATCGACCCGGCGGTGGACCAGCCCGACCTGACCCGCCTGGTCGAGACCGACCCGGACGAGGCGTTCGTGCTGCACCCGGGCGAGTTCGTCCTCGGCTCCACGTTCGAGGTCGTGACGCTGCCCGACGACATCGCCGCGCGACTCGAGGGCAAGAGCTCGCTCGGTCGCCTCGGGCTGCTGACGCACTCGACCGCCGGGTTCATCGACCCGGGGTTCTCGGGGCACGTGACCCTCGAGCTGTCGAACGTCGCGACCCTGCCGATCAAGCTCTGGCCGGGGATGAAGATCGGCCAGCTCTGCTTCTTCCAGCTGTCGAGCCCGGCTGAGAAGCCCTACGGTTCCGCCGAGTACCAGTCTCGCTACCAGGGCCAGCGCGGCCCGACCGCGTCCCGCTCGGCGCAGAACTTCCACCGCGCGGACGTCTCCGGGCGCCACTGAGCCCGCGCCGCTCCGGCGCGGACGAAATGTTGCATGCTGTGTATCGTTGCAGCATGTCCGCTGATCTCCCACGGTCCGCTCCGCCACTGTCGGCAGCACTGCTCATCCGCGACGCCCGCGAACGTGCCGAACTGACCCAGGTCCAGCTCGCCCGGCGTGCGGGTGTGACGCAGAGCGTCATCAGCACCTACGAGAACGGTCGGCGCGAACCGTCGCTCGCCGCGCTGCAGCGCATGCTCCGCGCCGCGGGCTTCACGACCACGATCGACCTGCAGCCGGTGCAGGAGCCGCCGCCGCTCCGTGACCGCGTCGCGGGCCACCGGCAGGACCTCGTCGCGATCGTCGAACGGTTCGGTGGGCGGAACCCCCGCCTCTTCGGCAGCGTCGCCCGGGGCGAGGACGGTCCGGACAGCGACGTCGACCTGATGATCGACGTCGACCCGGGGCTCGGCATCTTCGCGTTGATGCGGATCCAGGACGCCGCCGAGCGGCTGCTCGAGGTCCGGGTGGACGTGGTCGACGCGGCCGGCATGAGCGACGCCGTCGTCCGGACAGCGGTGCCCCTGTGATCCCGGTCGCCGGTCGCGACGTCCGGGACCGCCTCGACGACGTCATCCGAGCCTGCGAGGCGATCCGGCGCTACGTCGACGACGAGCGGCTGCCCGAGGACCTGGTGCACGACGCGGTCCGGATGCGCCTGGTCGAGATCGGCGAGGCCGTCCGCGTGCTCCCCGCGGCGGTGACCGCGGTCGAACCCAGCATCCCGTGGTTGCGGGTGTCCGACCTGGGGGAGCGGCTCACCCGCCGCTACTTCGACACGACCCGCGCGCTGGTGTTCGGGACGGCACGGACCGACGTCCCGCACCTCGCCGCCGCGGCTCGGCGGCTGCGCGCAGCCCACCCCTGACCACCGGCTCCGGAGGACCGGGCGCGATCGCGCGAACTGGCCGGACCACGCGTCGGACGGGAGGCACGGATCGCCACGTGCACCGCGCCTCCCGTCCGCCCGGGGCCGGCCACCGGACGACGCAGGACGGCCCCGTCTCGCCGAGGCGAGACGGGGCCGTCCGTGGTGCTGGGGAGATCAGCCCTTCTTGGCGAGCTCCTCGAGGGTGTCGTTGCCCTTGTAGGCCTCGACGGCGTTGTCCTTGGTGACGAGGACCGGTGCGAGCTCGATCGCGGGGACCGTCTTCACGCCGTTGTAGTTGTTCGTCTTGTCCATCTTGGTCTCGGGCTTGTCGCCCTTCGACAGGGTGGAGACGAGGTCGACGGCAGCCTGGGCTTCCTTCGTGGTGTCCTTGAAGATCGTCGAGTACTGCGTGCCCTGCATGATGAGCGGGATCGACGCGGTCTCCGAGTCCTGCCCGGTCACGACGGGGTTCTCCTTGCCGGCGGCCTTGGTCGCGGTGAGGATCGCACGGGCGAGGGTGTCGTTCGGCGACAGGACGCCGTCGAGCTCGGTGTCACCCGTGTAGTACTGCGCGAGCAGGTCGGTCATGCGCGACTGGGCCTTCTGCGCGAGCCAGCCCTGCGTGACGGCCTTCTGGAACGTGGTCTGGCCGGAGACGACCTTGATGGTGCCGTCGTCGATCTTCGGCTGGAGGACGTCCATCGCACCGTTGAAGAAGACGGTGGCGTTGGCGTCGTCCGGCGAACCGGCGAAGAGCTCGACGTTGTACGGCTTGTCGCCCTTCTTCTCCTCGAGGCCCTGGAGCAGCGCCTCGGCCTGGAGCTGGCCGACCTTGAAGTTGTTGAACGCCACGTAGTAGTCGACGTTCTTCGTGTTCAGGATGTTGCGGTCCCAGGCGATGACGACGGCGCCGCGGTCCTTGGCGGACTTGACCTGCGCGGTCAGCTGCGAACCGTCGGCGGCACCGATGATGACGGCCTTGGCGCCCTTGGTGATCATGCCCGAGATCTGCGACTGCTGGTCCGGGACCGGGTTGCCAGCGTTGGCGTACTGGATGTCGGCCTTGAAGCCGGCGTCCTCGATCGACTTCTTGAACGCTGCGCCCGCGAGGACCCAGTTCTGCGAGGTCTTGGCCGGCAGGGCGACGCCGATGAGGTCGCCCTTCTTGATGGTGCTGGTGCTGCCGGCGTCGTCGGACGAGCCGCGGGCCGAGCAACCGCTGAGGGCGAGGCCCGCGATGAGCGCCAGGCTGAGGCCGGCGACGATCTTCTTGCGCATGTGAGTGCTTTCTCTTCGTTGAGGAGGTGTGGGGCCGGGGCCCCGGTGTGGGGAGTTGGGACTAGGGGAGGGTGATCTTGTCCGGCTGGTCCTCGATGGACCGCGGCTGCTGGGCGGACACCGTGTTCTCCTCGGTGTCCTTCCGCTGGAACTGCCGCATCATGCCGCCGATGAGGGACGGACGACCCTGCGACTTCGAGTAGACGTCGAAGGCGACGGCGACGAGCAGGACCAGACCGCGGATGATCTGCACCTGGTTGGACTCGAGGCCCATCAGCTGCAGGCCGTTCGACAGCAGCGCCATCACGAGACCACCGATGATCGAGCCGGAGATCGTGCCGACACCACCGGCGACCGCTGCACCACCGACGAACACGGCGGCGATCGCGTCGAGCTCCCAGCCGGTGCCGTCCGCGGGGCCCGAGGCGCCGGAGTAGGCGACGAACACCATGCCGGCGATCGCGGCGAGGACCGACATGTTCATCATGACGAAGAAGTTGACCTTCTTCGCGGAGACGCCGGAGAGGACCGCGGCGTTGGCGTTGCCACCGACGGCGTAGACCTGGCGACCGAAGATCGTGTTCTTCGTGACGAAGCCGTAGACGATGGTCAGGACACCGAGGATGATCGCGACGATCGGGACCGAGGTGCCGGCCGGGCCGGCGGCGAACAGGTACGTGGCGACGAGGGTGACGGCGACCAGGATGCCGGTGCGGACGATCGAGACCCACAGCGGCGGGACCTCTGCCTGCATCTTCTTGCGGCGGGCACGGCCACGGGCCTCGATGATGATGAGCGCGAGGATCGTGACGAGACCGATGAGCAGCGTGCCGTTGCTGAAGCCGAAGTCGGGGCCGAAGTCGCCGAGGAAGCCGGCGCCGATCGGGGTGAAGTCGTCCGGCACGGGGACGGACGTCGAGTTGCCGATGATCTGGTTCACACCGCGGAAGATGAGCTGACCGGCGAGCGTCACGATGAAGGCCGGGACCTTCACGAACGCCACCCAGAAGCCCTGCCAGGCACCGATCGCGGCACCGCAGGCGAGGCCCAGGATGATCGCGGCCCACACCGGGAAGTCCCATACGGCCATGGACTGTGCCACGACGATGCCGACGACCGCTGCAACCGATCCGACCGACAGGTCGATGTGCCCCGCGATGATGACCATGACCATGCCGAGCGCCAGGATCAGGATGTAGGAGTACTGCAGGAACAGGTTGATGACGTTGGTCGGCTCGAGGATGAGCCCGTTCGTCGTGATCGAGAAGAAGATCAGCAGCACGATGAGGGCGATGATCATGCCGTACTGGCCGATGCTGTTGCCCTTGCCGAAGAGCAGTTTCAGGTTGTTCATGAGGCGGTGGCGCCCTTCCGCGCGGAGGTCATGCTGCGCATGAGCGATTCGGGATCGGCCTGGTCGGCCGGGAGGTCAGCGGTGATCTGGCCCTCGAAGATGGTGTAGATCCGGTCGGAGAGACCGAGGAGTTCGGGGAGCTCGGACGAGATGAGGATGATGCCCTTCCCCTCGGCCGCGAGCTGCTGGATGATCCCGTAGATCTCGAACTTGGCACCCACGTCGATGCCGCGGGTGGGCTCGTCGAGGATCAGGATGTCCGGGTCGGTGAACATCCACTTGGACAGGACGACCTTCTGCTGGTTTCCGCCGGAGAGCTTGCCGACGTTGTCCTCGACGCTCGGCACCTTCGTGCGGAGCATCTTGCGGTACTTCTCGGCGACCGAGTACTCCTCGAGCGAGTCGACGACACCGGCCTTCGAGATCTTCTTCAGGTCGGCGGCGACCGTCGAGCGCTTCACGGTGTCGAGCAGGTTCAGGCCGAGCGCCTTGCGGTCCTCGGAGACGTAGCCGAGGCCGTTCTCGATCGCCTGCTGGACGTTGGTGACCTTGATCTCGCGGCCGTCCTTGATGATCTGGCCGTCGAGCCAGGTGCCGTAGGAACGACCGAACAGGCTCATCGCGAGCTCGGTGCGGCCGGCGCCCATCAGACCGGCGAAGCCGACGATCTCGCCCTTGCGGACGTGGAAGTTCGACGCCTTGCAGACCAGACGCGACGGGTCGATCGGGTGCTGCACGGTCCAGTTGCGGACCTCGAAGAACGTCTCGCCGATCTTCGGGGTGCGGTCGGGGAAGCGCGACTCGAGCGAGCGGCCGACCATGCCGCGGATGATGCGGTCCTCGTTGACGCCGTCCGCCTTGACGTTGAGCGTCTCGATGGTCTTGCCGTCGCGGATGATCGTGATCTCGTCCGCGATCTGCTCGATCTCGTTGAGCTTGTGGCTGATGATGATGCTCGCGATGCCCTTGGCCTTCAGCCCGACGATCAGGTCGAGCAGGTGCTGCGAGTCGTTCTCGTTGAGCGCGGCGGTCGGCTCGTCGAGGATCAGGAGCTTGACGTCCTTGTGCAGGGCCTTCGCGATCTCGACGAGCTGCTGCTTGCCGACACCGATGTTCTTGATCTGCGTGTCCGGGTCGTCGGCCAGGCCGACGCGGGCGAGCAGGTCCTGCGCACGGAGCTGCGCGGCGGTCCAGTTGATGACGCCACCGCGGCTCGGCTCGTTGCCCAGGAACAGGTTCTCGGTGATCGAGAGCTCCGGGACGAGCGCCAGCTCCTGGTGGATGATGACGATGCCGGCCTGCTCGGACTGCTTGATGTTCGAGAAGCGGACTTCCTCGCCCTCGTAGACGATCTCGCCCTCGTAGGTGCCGTAGGGGTAGACGCCCGACAGGACCTTCATCAGGGTCGACTTGCCGGCGCCGTTCTCGCCGCAGATCGCGTGGATCTCGCCGGCACGGACGCTGAGCGAGACGTCGGACAGCGCCTTCACACCAGGGAACTCCTTGGTGATCGAGCGCATCTCGAGGATCGTCTCGGGTGCGGTGATCGACCGGGTCTCGAGGCCGGTGTCGATCGGGGTTGACGCCACAGTGCATCTCCTTCTGCCGCTTCGGTGCGGCAGTGTGTTCGGGTGGTTCTGCTGCGGCAGCGAAAGCACAGGGGGCCTGTGTGGACTTCGTTGTCGCGTCCGGATCCGGCTCGGTGTGACGCTCATGTGAACGGTCACATCGGCTGGACGGAGGCAATTTACGCACAGCCTCGGTGCGGCTGTCAATTCGGTTTGGTCGCGTTTTCGTAACGGGCTGCGTGATCCGGAGGGAACGTCCCCCGGGTTGGGGCCAGGGCGCTCGGGAGCGGCCGTTTCGTTGCGCGGATCCGCATGCGCGGACGGGAGGCCCGTGGCGGGCCCGCCACGGGCCTCCCCTCCGCTTCGTGGTCGCGTCCGGAGCCCCGCTCGCCTCGTCGGAGCGGGCTTGGCTGGTGCTTCCGGGCGTACCTGGTCGGAAGTTCGTGGCAGGTATGCCCGTTCCTGGCAGGTACTGCGGGGCGGCCGGGTGGTTCCGGGTGTACCGGGACGTTTCGGGCGTACTCAGTCGTTTCGGGCGTCCCTGGTCGGAAGTTCGTGGCAGGTACGCCCGTTTGTGGCAGGTACTCCGGGGCGGCCGGGTGGTTCCGGGCGTACCTGGTCGTTTCGGGCGTACTCAGTCGTTTCGGGCGTCCCTGGTCGGAAGTTCGTGGCAGGTATGCCCGTTTGTGGCAGGTACTCCGGGGCGGCCGGGTGGTTCCGGGCGTACCTGGTGGTTCCGGGCGTACCCAGTCGTTTCGGGCCTACCTGGTCGGAAGTTCGTGGCAGGTACCCCGGGGCGCCGGGGCCGGAGCTCCGTCAGCGCGTGCGGGGCGCGCTCGTGGAGGCGCGCACGACCAGCTGCGGGACGATGTCGATCGGGCGGAGCAGTTCGCCCTCACTCGGCAGCAGCAGGTCCACGCAGCGCCGCCCGAGCTCGGCGAAGTCGACCTGCACCGTGGTGAGCGGTGGCCAGAAGTGCTTCGCCTCGGGGATGTCGTCGTAGCCGACCACGGACAGGTCGCCCGGCACGTCGAGTCCGTACGAGCGCGCCGCGTGCATCACGCCGAGCGCCATCTGGTCGTTCGAGCAGAAGATCGCGGTGCAGTCCCGCCACCGCAGCAGCTCGCGGCCGGCGTGGTAGCCGAAGTCGGCGGTCCAGTCGCCCAGGATCGGCGGGGAGACGGCCTTGTCGCGGTCGGACATCTCCCGCAGGAACCCCTGCATGCGGGCGTCGGCCTCGATCCAGTCCTGTGGTCCGGCGATGTGCCGCACGTACTCGTGACCGAGGTCGAGCAGGTGCGCGGTTGCGAGTCGTGCACCCTCCATCTGGTCCACCCACAGGGCCGTCGGGTCCTCGCCGACGCTGGCGCGCATGGTGACGTAGGGGGTGCGGATGCCGAGCTCCGCGATCAGGTCGAAGACCCGCTGCTGGGGCGCGATGACGACGATGCCCTCGACGTCGAGGTCGAGCAGGTGCCCGAGTCCCTCACGCACGGCGGCGTCGGTCGCCTCAGCGATGTTCGCCGTCGTGACCGAGTAGCCGCGGAGCATCGCGGCGTCCTCGATCGCCTGCAGTGCGACGGCGGGACCGTAGTGGGCGCGGCGGGCCGTCAGGACGCCGATCGTGTGGGTCCGGCTCGTGACCAGGGCGCGTGCGGCCCGGTTCGGCCGGTACTGCAGCTGCTCCATGGCCGCCAGGACCTTGTCGCGTGTCTCGGCCCGGATCGCGTCCGAGTTGTTCAGCACCCGCGAGACGGTCTGGTGTGAGACGCCCGCGATCCGTGCGACGTCACGGATGCTGGGCGAACGCGGTTGCTGTGTCCGCGATGACGCCATTGCTGCTCGTTTCCGCCCGGGTGTCGTGGCACATCGATGTGCACGTTCACATCCGGGCCAGATCATTATGCACGTCCGGCGGATCGACGCCACCTGTGCGCCGATCCGCCGTCCGCTCAGAGCCAGTTGCGCTTGCGGAAGATCGCCCGGAGCACGCCCATCAGCAGGAGCATGCCGAGGATCGCGACCGGGTACCCGTAGTGCCAGTGCAGCTCGGGCATGTGGTCGAAGTTCATCCCGTACACACCTGCTATCAGGCCGGGCGCGAACAGGATCGCCGCCCACGACGAGATCTTCTTGACCTCCTCGCCCTGGCGGTGTGCTGCCCGGGCGAGTTGCCGGCTCTCCTCACCCTGGGCCAGGCTCGCGCTGGTCATCCGGCGCATCGCCTCGTTCTGCTCCTGCGACACCAGGGTGGCGTGCAGGGTCAGGGCGTTCTCGAGCAGGGCGCGGAACGAGTCGACCCGCTCGGTGACACGGAGCGCGTGGTCGTGCACGTTGCGGAGTCGGTGCTGGACGTCGTCGTCCACGCCGTACTTGTCGGCACCGCGGAGCAGCCCCGTGACCATCGCCGGCACCGGGGTGGTGGCGCGCTGGAACGCCAGGGCCTCGCTGAGCAGCTGGTAGATGCGCTTCGAGACCCCGGGGTCGACCTGCCCGGCGAACAGCTGGTCCTCGATGGCGTCGATCTGCTCCTGCAGCACCTGGACGACGGGGCCGTAGCCGTCGACGACCTCGTCGAGCACGGCCGCGGTCACGGCCTCGGACCCCTTCGCCAGGAACTCCGGGTCCGCCTCGACCTGTGCGCGCAGCACCGCCAGGTCGGGTCGGGCGGCGTGCCGGACACTCACGACGAAGTGGTCGCCGACGAACAGGTGCACCTCGCCGAACTCGACGGTGCCCTCGGACGGGTCGAACCAGGCCGGCCGGAGCACCAGGAACAGGGTGTCGCCGTAGCGCTCGAGCTTGGTGCGCTGGTGTCCCTTGCGGGCGTCCTCGACGGCGTTCTCGTGCAGGTCGAACTCGGTGGCGACGGCCTCGAGCTCGTGCGGGTCGGGCCGGAGCAGCCCGATCCACGTCAGGTCGCCACGAGCCGGGCGTGACAGGGTCGACGGAGACTCCACGCGGCGTCCCCGGACGTAGATCGCGTTGTCGATCAGTGCCATGTGCGTGCTCCTTCGGTGGGGGGCAGGCGGGCGCGATGGCGCTCCGGAGGCGATCCGGGGCGGGGCAGGGTCAGCGAGCGGGCGCGACGACCGACACGGGCGGCCGGCCCGATCGAGGATGGTCACCCGACATCGCGCCTCACCTGCCCTTCTCGTCTCGTCGTGGCGGCGCCCAGAGCGCTGCCGACGGTCGAGCGTACGCCTGCGGCGCGGGTCGGACAACACCGACCACCACGTTCCACATGGCCGCGAAGACCCTTGCCGCACACCAGGGAGGACGCTAATGTCCTGATATCCAGAACACTGGATGCGAACACGAAGGAGTGTCATGGTCAAGAAGCAATCGCCCACCGTCGGCATCATCGTCGCGTCAGTCGGGTGCATCGCCCTGTCGTTCGCCCCGGGATTCCGCGACGTCGCTGTCGTGTGGTGGCTCCTGGGCGCCGCCGGGGTCACCACGGCGTGGATGCGCGCAATACGACCGAGGCGGCGGCGCCGGACGAGGACACTGGCACTGTCGGGGGTGGCGTTCGTCGCCGCGGCCACTGCGGCGATCGCGCTCGTCGGCGTCGTTGCGCCGGCGCGGGCCGATGCGTCGAGTGCCGTGACGGCCACGGACCGCTCTGGCACAGGACATCTCGTCCAGCTCGCGTCTCAGCTCCGAGCCGAGGGCGGCAGCCGGGGCTCGAGTGCGGTCTCGGCGGCTCGGGAGACGGGGTACTCCGTGCGTTCGGGGCTGGAACCCGACTGGGCCGGTGCGTCCGCGTACTCGTACGAGGGCGCGGACGTCGTGTCGGTCCCGCTGCTCGGGACCGACGTGCCGGAGATGACGAAGCTCTCGTTCGTGACCGTGGACGGTGAGACGGCGATCACCGAGATGGCATCCGCCATGACGTCGACCACCGTGGTGCACTTCGCCATGTGGCAGGACGGTCAGCTGACCAAGAACGTGGACCTCACGCAGGGATCCGACGCGGAGCGGGCGTCGTCGATCGGGACGTACGGCCTCGATTGGAAGCGGCTGAACAACTGCCTCAACAGCATCGGGATCAGTTGGGCGGTGATCGCAGTCCTCGGCGTCGCGTGTGGCGCAGCCTGCGCGACCATGGTGCTGTGCGCTCCGTGTCTCGCCGCGGCGGCGGGCTTCACGACGGGCACCATCGCGAAGTGCGTGTCGAACGCCTGGTCCTGAGCGGACAAGCCGTGGCCTGGCAGGTGCCGCTTGCGCACCTGTCAGGCCCGAACGACCTCGTGCATGAGCAAAGCGCCGGCAGGGTGCAACCGCACAGCGGCAGGCGCAGGAGCGTCAGCGCGTGACGTGCAGCCCGGCGGTCTCGAGTTCGGCGAGCTGCCACCCGAGCCACGGGCTCCAGGCGAACGGCGCGCCGGCGACGGCCTGTCTGAGAGAGTCCTCGGACACCCATGCCCATTCGGCGACCTCGTCGTCCGCGGGCGCCGGGGTGTTGTCGGTCACGGCGCGGAAGACGGGGCAGACCTCGTTCTCCACGATGCCCGAGGCGTCGACCGCGCGGTACCGGAACTCCGGCAGCACGACCTCGACGTCGCGCACGGTGATGCCGAGCTCGCGGGAGGCCCGACGGGCGATGGCGTCCTCGAAGGACTCGTCCGGCCCGGGGTGGCCGCAGAAGGTGTTCGTCCACACCCCCGGCCAGGTCTTCTTCGACAGTGCTCGTCGGGTCACCAGGACGTCGCCGTCGGTGTTCCGGACGTGGCACGAGAACGCCAGGTGCAGGGGCGTGTGGGCGGTGTGGACCGTGAACTTGTCAGCCGTGCCGATCGGGGTACGGTCGTCGGCCAGGAGCACCACGGATTCAGGGAAAGCGTTCATCTGTGTCGATAGGTTAGGCCAATGAGCGAGGAAGCGACCACCGTGCCGCACATCGACCTCGCGCTCGTCGACGACTGCCTCGAGCGCTTCTTCACCGTGTCGTCGGCACGCGCCGCTCGGTACGGCCGCCCGTCGGAAGAACTGTGGCGTGTGCTCCGCAAGGCGAGCATGGGCGGCAAGCGCTTCCGCCCCCGCATGGTCCTCACGGCGTACGCCGGCATGGGCGGCACCGACGCGCACGCCGGCGCCCACGTCGCTGCCGCCTACGAACTGCTGCACACCGCACTCGTGGTGCACGACGACGTCATCGACCGTGACTGGTCGCGCCGTGGTCAGCCGAACGTCGCCGGGTCCTTCCGCGACACGGGCACCACCGGCGGACTCCCGCTGCCGACCGCCGAACACCGGGGGATGAGCGCCGCCGTCATCGCCGGTGACCTCGCGCTCGCCGGTGCGCCCCGGTTCATCGAGGCCGCGGGCGTCGACGGCACCCGCCGCGAGCGACTGCTCGAACTGCTCGACGAGGCCGTGTTCGCCAGCGCCGCCGGTGAGATGACCGACGTCGACCTGGCCCTCGGTGTGATGCCGACGGTCGACGAGGTCCTGGCGATGGAGCGAGCGAAGACGAGCGTGTACTCGTTCGAGGCGCCGCTGCAGTCCGGTGCCGTGCTGGCCGGCGCCGACGAGGAAGTCGTCACGGCCCTCGGCGCCTTCGGCCGCGAGATCGGCATCGCCTACCAGATCGTCGACGACCTGCTCGGGGTGTTCGGCGACGAGACCATGACCGGCAAGACCGTCCTCGGGGACCTGCGCGAGGGCAAGCGCACCATGCTCATCGCCTACGCCGCGACCACCGATTGCTGGCCCGACCTCGAGCCGTACCTCGGCGACCCGGACCTCACCGAGGCCCGCGCCGACGAGGTCCGTGCGACCCTGGTGTCCTGCGGTGCCCGTGCCGCCGCCGAAGCGCGGGTGGCGGAGCACACCGCACTCGCCCGGGCCGAGCTCGCCCGGCTGCCGTACGACCTCGCCGACCGCCTGGAGGCCCTCGTGACCGAACTCGTGGAGCGCGCCCGGTGACCCACAGCACCACCACGGCGACCGGATCCCGTCCGGCTCGCCTCCAGCTCTACGACGCCACGGCCGAGGCTGCCTCGGGTGTCGTCATCGACCGCTACTCCACCTCGTTCGGCCTGGCGAGCAGGATGCTCTCCCGCGACACGCGCGAACACATCCGGAACGTCTACGCCCTGGTCCGTGTCGCCGACGAGGTCGTCGACGGCCCGGCGACCGAGGCCGGACTCGACCGCGAGCTCGCCCGGACGGTGCTCGACGAACTCGAGGCCGACACCGAACGGGCCATCGCGCTCGGCTTCTCGGTGAACCCTGTCGTCCACGCGTTCGCCCGGACCGCCCGCACCACCGGCTTCGGCGCCGAGCTCACCGCCCCGTTCTTCGCCTCGATGCGCATGGACCTCGAGCGCACCGAGCACGACGACGCCTCGTTCGACGCGTACGTGTACGGCTCGGCGGAGGTCGTCGGGCTGATGTGCCTGCGTGCGTTCGTGTACCGCGCCGGTCGCCCGACGTTCGACCAGGCCGAGCTCGTCGCCGGTGCGCGCGCGCTGGGTGCGGCGTTCCAGAAGGTGAACTTCCTGCGCGACCTGCACGCCGACTTCGAGGTGCTCGGTCGCTCGTACTTCCCGGGCGTCGACATCCGCTCGTTCGACGAGGCCACGAAGGACCGCCTGGTCGCCGACGTGCAGGCCGACCTCGACCACGCCGCACGGACGATCCGGCTCCTGCCGGCCGACGCCCGCAACGCGGTCGGGCTCGCGCACGCGCTGTTCCAGGAACTCAACGACCGTCTCGCGCGCACCCCGGCCACCCGCCTGGTGACGACACGCGTGCGCGTGCCCAACCCGGTGAAGGTGCGCCTCGCGGCGCAGGTCCTCGCCGGACGCGCACCGCTGCGGTCGCGCGCAACCACCCACCGGCCGGGAGGCTCGTCATGACCCCGCCCCGCGCCTCCCGACCGAACGCGGTCGCCACCACCACCCGGCGCAAGGTGCCCGCCCGACGCGCCGTCGTCATCGGCGGCGGCATCAGCGGCCTCGCCGCCGCCGCGCTGCTCGCGCGCGACGGCTTCTCGGTGACCGTGCTCGAGCAGCGGACGCAGCTCGGCGGTCGTGCCGGGTCGTGGGAGCAGGACGGCTTCCGGTTCGACACCGGGCCGTCGTGGTACCTCATGCCCGAGGTCTTCGACCACTTCTTCCAGCTGCTCGGTACTTCTGCCGAGGCCGAGCTCGACCTGGTGAAGCTCGACCCCGGCTACCGCGTCTACAGCGAGGGCCACGACGAGCCGATCGACCTGCGCGCCGACGCCGAGGCCAACATCGCGCTGTTCGAGTCGATCGAGCCCGGTGCCGGGGAGCGGATGCGCAAGTACCTCGCGTCGGCCGAGGACACCTACACGATGGCCGTGCGCCGGTTCCTCTACACGACGTTCCAGGACCTCACGAAGCTCGCGGCGCCCGACGTCCTGCGTCGCCTGCCCAAGCTCGCGCGACTGCTCCTCGAGCCGCTCTCCACCTTCGCCGAGACCGCCGTGCGCGACCGGCGGCTCTGGCAGATCCTCGGCTACCCGGCGGTGTTCCTCGGCACGAGCCCGTACGCGGCGCCGAGCATGTACCACCTGATGAGCCACCTCGACCTCGCCGACGGCGTGCTCTACCCGAAGGGCGGCATCACCGAGGTGATCTCCGCCGTCGAGCGGGTCGCCCGGGCCGAGGGCGCGAAGATCATCGCCGGTGCGAAGGTCGAGCGGATCGTCGTCGAGGACGGCGTCGCCACCGGGGTCGTCCACCGCGACCGCGACGGCGTGCAGCACACGGCACCGGCCGACCTCGTGGTCAGCGCCGCCGACCTGCAGCACACCGAGATGCAGCTGCTCGACCGTGAGCACCGCACCCACGGCGCCGACCACTGGAAGAAGCGCGACCCGGGCCCGAGCGCCGTGCTCGTGTACCTCGGCATCGACGGTCCGACGCCGGGCCTGCTGCACCACACACTGATGTTCACCGCGGACTGGAAGGCGAACTTCGGCGCGATCTTCGGCGACGACCGGCACGTGCCGGACCCCGCCTCGATCTACGTCTGCGCCCCCTCCGGCATCGACCCGACCGTCTCCCCGCCCGGCACCAGCAACCTGTTCATCCTGGTGCCGCTGCCCGCCGACCTCTCGATCGGCAAGGGCGGCATCGACGGTGCCGGGGACTACCAGGTCGAGCAGATCGCCGACCGGGCCATCGACGTGCTGGCCGAGCGAGCGGGGGTCCCCGACCTCCGCGACCGGATCCGGGTCCGTCGCACGATCGGACCGCGCGACTTCGCCGACGACCTGAACGCTTGGAGCGGCTCGATGCTCGGGCCGGCGCACACCCTGAAGCAGAGCGCGTTCTTCCGCGAGAAGAACGCGTCGAAGAAGGTCGAGGGCTTGTACTACGTGGGCGCCTCGACGATCCCGGGCATCGGTCTGCCGATGTGCCTGATCAGCGCCGAGGTCCTGCTCAAGCGCATCCACGGCGACCGGAGCACCGAGCCGCTGCCGACACCCCTCGGGGCTCCGCGGGACCGGACCGAGACCGCCTGATGCCCGGGCTCTACCTCGCCGGCCTGGTGGTGTCCCTGGTCGGCACGACCGTGCTGGACGCCCGCTTCCGCCTGTTCTTCTGGCGGGCACCGTGGCGGGCGGCGGCCGTGATGGTGGTCGGTGTCGCGTTCTTCATGGTGTGGGACGTCGCCGGTGTCGCTGCCGGCATCTTCTTCATCGGTCCGCAGAACCTGCTCACCGGGGTGCTCCTGGCGCCCGAGGTCCCGCTCGAGGAGCTCTTCTTCCTGCTGCTGCTCTGCTACTCGACGATGGACCTGGTCGGGTTCGTCCGGCCCCTCGTGCAGCGCGCGACCGATCGGCGGCGCTCGTGACCGGGGCCGGGGCGTACGCGCTCCTCGCCCTGCCGTTCTTCGCCGTCACGGCCGTCGTGGCCGTGGTCGCCGGCATCGTCGCCGCCCGCCGGGCCCGGGCGGCGGGTCGACGGCCTGCGATCGGGCGCCGGGTTGCGGTGCTCACGTCGGTGATCGCCGGCGTCGCGCTGCTGGTGATGACGATCGTGTTCGACAACGTCATCGTCACCCTGCGCATCGTCGCCTACGACCCCTCGCTCATCAGCGGTGCGAAGATCGGTGCGATCCCGGTCGAGGACCTCGCCTACGCGATGTCGGCCATCGTGCTGCTGCCCAGCCTGTGGGTCCTGTTCGACCGGACGGGCGGACACGACCGGACGGGCGGACACGACCGGACGGGCGGACACGACCGGACAGGCGGACACGACCGGACGGGCGGACGCGACCGGACCGGCGCGCGCCCCGCGCCCGACCCGACCCCAGCACCAGCGGAGGACACGAAGTGAACGCCAGCACCGCCTCCAGGCCGTCGACCATGCGTGCCCTGTTCGTGTCGTCGCGCCCGATCAGCTGGGTGAACACCGCCTACCCGTTCGGCGCCGCGTACCTGCTCGGCAGCGGGGTCGGCGTCGAGGGCGGCGGCGGGTTCTCGCTCGTCGCGTTCCTCGTCGGCGTCGTGTACTTCCTGGTGCCCTACAACCTGGCGATGTACGGCATCAACGACGTCTTCGACTACGAGTCCGACCTGCGCAACCCGCGGAAGGGCGGCGTCGAGGGGGCCCTGCTCGACAAGAGCGTCCACCGCACGACACTGTGGGCCGTCGTCGTCACGAACGTGCCGTTCCTGGTGGCCCTCGTGGTGCTCGGCGCGATGAGCGGCAACGGCCCGTGGTCGTGGCTCGTCCTGGCGATCAGCGTGTTCGCGGTCATCGCGTACTCGGCGCCGGGGCTGCGGTTCAAGGAGAAGCCGTTCCTCGACTCGCTCACGTCGAGCACCCACTTCGTCTCGCCGGCGGTCTACGGCCTCGCCCTGGCGGGTCCGCACTGGACCGGCGAGCTCGTCGCGGTGTGCATCGCGTTCTTCCTGTGGGGCGTGGCCTCGCACGCGTTCGGTGCCGTGCAGGACGTCCTGGCCGACCGGGCCGGCGGCATCGGATCCGTCGCGACCGTGATCGGCGCCCGGGCCACCGTCCGCCTGGCCTTCGTCGCCTACCTGGTCGCCGGGGTCGCGCTGCTGTTCTCGGCGTTCCCGGGGCCGATCGCCGCCGTCGTCGTGATCCCCTACGCGCTCAACGTGCTGCCGTGGTGGAACATCACGGACCAGGGGGCCGAGGCCGCGAACGCCGGCTGGAAGCGGTTCCTCTGGATCAACTACCTGGCCGGGTTCATCGTCACCATGGCACTCATCGCCTACGCCTTCACGCACTGACAGACTGGACGCACGCACCGCGGCGACCGTGGTGTGACACCAGCCACGACGGCAGCCACGAAGGAGTGCACGCATGAGCGTCCGGATCATCCACGTCGGTCTCGGAGGGTGGGGCGGCAACTGGGCCCGCACCGCCATCCCCGAGGTGTCGGAAGTGCAGGTGGTCGGGATCGTCGACCCGTCGGCGCCGACGCTCGAGGCCGTGCGGACCGACCTCGGGCTCCCGGCCTCCGCTGCGTTCGCGTCCCTCACCGAGGCGCTCGCCGGGGTCGAGGCCGACGCCGTCGTCATCACGGCACCCGCGGTCACCCACGTGCCGCTCGCCCTCGAGGCCCTCGAGGCCGGCAAGCACGTCCTGGTCGAGAAGCCGTTCGCGAACACCACGGCCGAGGCCGTCGTCGCGGTCCGTCGCGCCGAGCAGCTCGGCCTGGTGCTGCAGGTCAGCCAGAACTACCGCTGGTACCCGGCGCCCCGGGTCGTGCAGGAGATGCTCGAGGCGGACGTCGTCGGCGAGGTCTCCGCGATCAACGTCGACTTCCGGCAGTGGGACAACGACCAGCCCGCGGCGACGTACCCGCACTACCGGTTCCCCCACGCGATGATCAACGACATGGCGATCCACCACTTCGACCTGCTCCGGATGATCACCGGACAGGAAGCCGTGCGGGTCTTCGCCAAGGCGAGCTACCCGGCGTACAGCAAGTACCAGGACGAAGCGGTCGCCTCGATGATCATCGAGCTCGACGGCGGCACGGTCGTCAACTACCGCGGCAGCTGGCTGAGCCGTGGCCCGCGAACCGCCTGGGCGGGCGAGTGGAGCATCGAGGGCGAGGACGGCGAACTCTGGTTCACGAGCCGCGACGGCGAGCCGAACGCCGTGGAGGGCGACCGGGTCACCCTCCGCCGAACCCAGGACGACGCGGCCGAGCCGGTCGAGCTCCCCGTGCTCGCGCACACCGACCGCCAGGGCGGTCTGCAGGCCTTCGCACGCTCCGTGCAGGGTGGTCCGGCGCCGGAGACGAGCGGCCGCGACAACCTGCGGAGCCTCGCCCTGATGGAGGCCGCAGGCCGCTCCGCGGCGTCCGGCCTGCCCGAGGACGTCGTCGTCCCGTCCTGACCGCACCGGCTGCCGGCCTGGAGGCGCGGGGCGGGCCCGCACCGTGCCTCCAGGCCGGCCCTGGTCGCGTCCACCGCGTCGGCGACGTTTCGCGCTGACCGACAGTCCACGCGTCGGAGCGCCCGTGAGGTGTCGCTGCGCGCGTGGACTCGCGAGCTGGTCGCGCGTCAGGCGGCGCCGGCCACCCGCCGCGCCTGCGCGACCGCCCGCCGCACGCCGAGTGACCAGCCCGGCCCGTGGCCGGGCAGCACGTGCTTCGCCTCGGTGTCCGCGAGCCGGTCGAGCGACGCCACCGCCGTGTCCACGTCGGAGGTCGCCGCGGGTGCCACGATCCGGGGCCCGATCCCGCCGGTGTACGGGTCGAAGGTGACGAGCGCGTCCCCGGCGATCACGGCGTCGCGGTCGGCGAAGTGCAGTGCCACGTGGCCGTCGGTGTGCCCCGGGGTCTCGATGATCCACGGGTTGCCCGGCACGTCGGCGCGGCTCTCCAGCGGTTCGGTGTCCGCGATGCCGTCGACCGTGACCGCACCGGCGAGCAGCATCCGGCCCAGGGGGCGCAGACCACCCGGGTGGAGCGCGACGAACCCGAAGCGGTTCGTCTGCGGTCGGTACGAGTACGGGTGCGCGGCGAGGTGCCGATCGCCCGGGTGGACGAACACGGGCGTGCCCCAGTCGCGGTGCATGCGTGCGGCGGTGCCGACGTGGTCGAAGTGCCCGTGCGTGAGCAGGAGCCCCTCGACCCGGTCGGGGGTGTAGCCCAGGTCGTGCACGGCGAGCTGCAGGTGCGGCCACGCGGCGGGCAACCCCGCGTCGACGACGAGCAACTGATCGCCGGTCTCGACGAGGTACGTGTTGGTGTGTGCGATCTCGAGGCGGTGGATCCCCTCGGCGGCGTCCCGGAAGAGCATGTGCGGCACGGTAGACGCGGCCTGCTGGGCACGATCCCGGGTGGGACGTGTACGAAATGGGGAATGGCCAAGGACAGTCTGCCCGAGCTCGAACTCGCCAACGTGCGCACCCGCGAGGGCATCACGGACACCGTGACGGAGCTGAAGCGGCGTGCGGACCTGCCCGCCCGGACGCGGCTCGCGGTCGCCAAGACGAAGCAGCGGTGGCACCGCGACCCCACGCCCCTGGTGGCGATGGGCATCACCGGGCTGACCGGTGTCGCGGCGATCGTCCTCGGCATCGCGCTGCGGAACCGCCCGGCCGGGCACCTCGCCGCGCCGCCCGCGAACTCGGCGTTCACCGCGTTGCTGCCGTTCGGCGTGCGCGGCGATGCCCCCTCGGCGAAGGAGCAGGCGCAGGGTGGACGGAAAGGCCGCAAGGCGCGGGCGAAGGCCGCCGAGGAAGCCCTCGAGCGTGACCCGGCGCACAAGGCGCGGGTGAAGCAGCAGGTCGGCATCGCGGCGGTCCAGCGACGGGCGACCAAGAACCGCAAGCAGGCGGTCAAGCGGTCGAAGCAGGCCGCGAAGGCGAGAGGGTAGGCACATGGCGCACGAAGAGCAGAAGCCGGATCCGGACGACTCCCGGAAGCCCGACAACCCCACCGACCTCAAGAAGCCGACGCTCGTCTACACGCTCAAGAAGACGCTGCGCGAGTTCACGAGCGACCAGTGCACCGACCTGGCGGCGAGCCTGACGTACTACTCGGTGCTCGCGCTGTTCCCCGGGCTGCTGGCGGTCGTGTCGCTGCTCGGCCTGGTCGGTCAGGCCGACAACACGATCAAGACCCTGCTGCAGATCATCGGCAACATCGGGTCCGACCAGGTCGTGGACCTGATCAGGGAGCCGCTCGAGGGACTCGTCCGCTCGCCCGCCGCTCCCATCACGTTCATCGTCGGTGTCGTCGGTGCCCTCTGGTCGGCCTCCGGCTACGTGGGCGCGTTCGGCCGTGCCATGAACCGGATCTACAACGTCCGCGAGGGCCGTCCGATCTGGAAGCTCCGCCCGACCATGCTCGGGGTCACGGTGACCACCGTCGTCCTGCTCGTGATCGGTCTGCTGGTCCTGGTGAGCGCTCCGCTCGCCCGCAGCTTCGGCGACGTCATCGGCCTCGGCGACGTGGCCGTCACCGTCCTGTCGATCGTGCAGTGGCCGATCCTGCTCGTCATCGCGATCATCGTCGTCGCGGTGCTCTACTACTGGTCGCCGAACGTCAAGCAGCCGAAGTTCACCTGGGTCAGCGGCGGCTCGATCCTGGCGCTCCTCATCTGGATCATCGCCAGCGTCGGCTTCGGGTTCTACGTCGGGAACTTCTCGAACTACAACGCCACGTACGGCTCCCTCGGTGGGGTCATCGTGTTCCTGCTGTGGATCTGGATCACGAACAACGCTCTCCTCTTCGGTGCCGAGTTCGACGCCGAGATCGAGCGGGGCCGCGAACTGCAGGCTGGCATCCGCGCGGAGGAGGACATCCAGCTCCCCGAGCGCGACACCCGCCAGATCGAGAAGCAGGACGAGAAGCGCGCGCAGGACGTGCTCGAGGGCATCCGCATCCGCCAGAACGTCGACAACGACTGACCGTCGCGCGTCCGATCGGCGCTGACGGGCGCTCTCCGGGTCGGGGCGCTACGGTGCGAGCGTGCCGTCCTTTCTCGAGGGGCTCCCGTTCCGGTGGCTCGTCCTCGCGCTCTTCGTGATCGTGTTCTGCCGCGCGCAGGCCACGTACTGGGTCGCGCGGCTCGCGGTGACGGGTGCGTCCCGATCGCGGTGGGGTGGCTGGCTGCGGTCGCCGGCCGTCCGTCGCGGTTCGGCGCTGCTCGAACGCTGGGGCCTGCCCGTCGTGACGGTGAGCTTCGTCGTGGTCGGGTTGCAGACGGTGATGAACGCCGCAGCGGGGCTCGCCCGGGTCGCCTGGTGGCGGTACACGATCGCGATGGTGCCGGGGTGCGTCGCGTGGGCCTTCCTGTACGCGACCGTCGGGCTCGCCGTCTTCTGGGCGGTCGTCGCGGCGCTCGCCGGCTCGCCGTGGGGCATCGCGGCGCTCGCGGGTCTCGTGGTCGCCGCCGTCGTCGCGCTGACGGTCCTGCGTCGTCGCCGCGACCGCACAGGAGGCCCGGCCCGGCTTCCGTAGGCTGACCTCCGTGACGACAGACCAGCTCCAGAACCGTCCGGTCGCCCTGGTGACCGGAGCCACCCGCGGTATCGGCCGCGCGATCGCCGCCGACCTCGGCCGCACCCACCACGTGCTCGTGGGCGGTCGGTCCGCCGACGCCGTGGACGCCCTCGTCCAGGAGCTGCCGAGCGCGGCGCCGTTCGTCGGTGACCTGGGCGCGGGCGAGGTCCCCGCGCTGCCCGATCGGCTCGACGTCCTGGTGCACTCGGCCGGTGTCGAGCAGGGCACCACCGTCGCCGACACCCCGCGCGCGGTGTGGGAGCAGGTCTTCGCGACGAACGTGTTCGCGGTCGCCGACCTCACCCGGTTGGCGCTGCCGGCACTCCGTGCGGCGCGGGGCATCGTGGTGCCGATCAACAGCGGCTCCGGGTTCCACTCCGGCCCCGGCGGTGGCGTGTACGCGGCGTCGAAGTTCGCGCTGCGGGCCTTCGCCGACGCCCTACGTGAAGAGGAGCGGGCGAACGGCGTGCGGGTGTCGAGCGTGCACCCGGGCCGGACCGACTCAGACATGCAGCGGCAGCTCGTGGCGAAGCTCGGGGAGTCCTACGACACCGACTACTACCTGGCGCCCGAGGACGTGGCCGCCGCGGTCCGCACCGTCGTCGACCTGCCCGAGCGCGGCACCGTCGAGTCACTCGCGATCCGGCCGACCCGACGGCGCTGACACGCTAACGGCGACCATCGGCTACCGCAGCTCGATCCGGTCGTCGAGCTCGAGCCGTTCCAGGAACGTCTCGTCGTGGCTCACCACGACGAGCGCTCCCCGGTAGGCCCGGAGCGCGTCGACGAGCTGGTCGACGCTCGTCAGGTCGAGGTCGTTCGTCGGCTCGTCGAGCACGAGCAGCTGCGGCGGCGGGTCGGCGAGCACCAGGGCCGCCAGCGCCACCCGGAACCGCTCCCCGCCGGACAGGTCCCCGGCCGGCCGGTCGACGGTGTCCCCGCGCACCAGGAACTTCGCCAGCCGGTTGCGGACCTCGGCGACGGGGACGTGCGGGGCGTCCCGGCGCACGTTGTCGAGCACCGTGGCGGTGTCGTCCAGGCTGTCCTTCCGCTGCGGCAGGTACGCGATCCGGTCGACGTGGGCGACGGCCCCGGTGTCCGGTAGCGGATGCTCACGCGCTGCGGGATCGCCGACGAGCTGCTCGAGCAGGGTGGACTTGCCGACCCCGTTGTCCCCGATGACGGCGATCCGTTCCGGCCCCTGCACGACGACGTCCCGTCCGCGGACGGTCACGGTGGCGATCCGACGCGAGGCCGGCACGTCCGGGTCGGGCAGGGTGACGCGGATCGACTCGTCGTCGCGCAGACGGAGCTCGGCCTCGCGCTTGGTGGCGAGGGCGGCAGCTTCGTCGCCCGCGTACCCGACGCGCAGTCGGCCGGCGGTCTCCTGCGCCTTCTTCCGCTGCTCGTTCGCCAGGATCTTCGGCATCGAGCGGCCCGCTTTCTCGCCGGCCTTCGCACGTCGCGCGATCTTGGTCTCCGCCTCGATGCGCTGCCGCTTCTCGGTGCGGTGCCGCTGTTCGGCGACCCGGACCTCGCGCTCGACGGCTGCCTGCTGCACGGCGAGGTGCTCCTCGAACGCGCTGAAGGTCCCGCCGAACACGGTCATCGCCCCGGCGCGGAGCTCCACGGTCTCGTCGACGTGCTCGAGGAGCTCCCGGTCGTGGCTGACGAGCACCAGGGTGCCGCGCCAGTCGTCGACCAGGTCGAGGAGCAGTCCGCGGGCCCGGCGGTCCAGGTTGTTCGTCGGCTCGTCCAGGAACACGATCGGTCGGGCGCGCAACCGAACCCCGGCGACGGCGACGAGCACCGCCTGCCCGCCGGACAGCGTCGACACCGGCCGGTCGAGGTCGGCGCCGTCGAGCCCGACCCGGTCGAGCACCGCGGCGGCCCGTTCCTCCAGGTCCCAGTCGTCGCCGACTGCCTCGAGCTGTGCGGCCGTGGCGTCGCCGGCCAGGACGGCCCGGAGCGCGGTGAGTGTGGGCCGGACGCCGAGCAGGTCGGCGACGGTGTCGTCCCTCCCGGTCGCGATGCGCTGCGGCAGGTGGTCGACCGGACCCGACGTCGCGATGCTGCCCGACGTGGGGTGGAGCCGGCCGGTCGCGAGCCGGACCAGCGTGGACTTGCCGGCCCCGTTCCTCCCGACCAGGCCGGTCCGGCCACGCCCGAAGGCGGCGGTGAGGTGGTCGAGCGCGACGGTGCCGTCGGGCCAGGCGAAGGTGACGTCGTGCAGGACGACGGACGGACTGGTGGGCATGGGGGTGTCTCCCGGTGTCGATGCTGGGCGCACGACACCGAGGCCACCGCGGTGCGGTGGAGCGCCCGACGGGGCGCGCGATCACGATGTCAGCGCGTGGGCTGAGCGGTACCGGTGATCGACAGCAATCCGTCTGCTTCCGTCGGGGGACCCCCGTGACCGCCATCCGTTCCGCCGGTCGGTCTCCCGCCCCGGCGGCCCCGCGATGACGACGAGGTGACCTCCACGGTAATCCCGTGACACGCGCACCCGCAAGGGATGACAGGCTGGGGGCATGCCGGAGAACCTGTTGCCGACCCCGTCGTCGAACCCCGAGACCCTGCTGCCCGCCGAGCCGGAGGTGACCGCCGCGCTCGAGGCGGAGGCCCCCGTCGCCAGCGTGGTGGTGTCCTACCCGTCGTCGAGTCTGGCGTGGGCGCTGCTCGCCGACGAGGCGTGGGCGCGCGGCGCGACCCTCGAGTCCTACGCGTACGCCCGTGTCGGGTACCACCGCGGGCTCGATGCCCTGCGCAAGGCCGGCTGGCGCGGTGTCGGGCCGGTGCCGTGGTCGCACGAGCCCAACCGTGGCGTGCTGCGCGCCCTGTTCGCCCTGCGCCGTGCGGCCGAGGCGATCGAGGAGCCGGGCGAGGCCGAGCGCCTGACCGACTTCCTGAACGCGAGCGACCCCGAGGCGCTGCCCGCCCTGTCCGCCGACGCCTAGGGCCTGGTCGCAAAACACCGGTGTTCGCACTGCACGCCGCGGGATGCGGGTGTGCAACGTGCGAACACCGGTGTTTTGCGGGGGGCCGCCTAGCCCAGCAGCACGCTCCAACTGAAGGCCTGCGGCCAGAGCTGGTGCTCGGGCAGCACGTCGAGCCCGCACGCCCGGCTGCCGAGCCCGTGCTGCGCGGCGTCGAGGTACAGGTACAGGTGGTCGGACGTCGGCAGCTCGTACGGGTGCTCGGCCCGGTCGACCTGCTGCGCGGTCCACGGCGACAGGGTGAACCCCGCACGGTGCGACCCGACCGTCGACACGGTGAACGGCCCGACGGACAACGAACGCAGGCCGGGCCGGTGCCCGGTCTCCTGCGGCCGCGAGTACTCCACCCCGAGTGACCGCACCGGAGCGGTGAACCGGCCCACACGGGCAGCGTGCGAAGAATCGGCGTACGACTCCAGCGGTCCGGTCCCGAACCAGGTGGCGTCCGCATCGGCCAGTGACGACGGCAGGTCGAACCGCACCCCGATCCGCGGCCACGTGACGTCCCACGCGCCGAACGGCACGGCGTCGGTCTGCAGCACGAGCCCGTCGGAGGTCAGGGTCCAGCGGTGCGTGACCTCGAGGCCCCACCCGCTGTTCGCCGCCGCGACGCGCACCCGCTGCTCCAGACCGGAGTCGGTGCGCGACACCGACACCAGCCGGTGCGTCAGCCGGTCCAGCCCTCGGTCGCGCCAGCGCGACGCCGACGGGGGAGCGGTCGGGTCGCCGACCCCGTGCGTGAGCACCGGGTCCGCGGTCTCGTAGCCGCCCTGCGACGCCAGGCGGTCGTTATCGGTCGGTGCACGCCAGAGCTCCAGCCGGGGCCCCGCGACCTCGTGGCCCTTCCAGGACACTAGGTCCCCGCGGGGGGTGAACTCGCCTTCGCCGAGTCGGTCGCCGTCCCACCCCTGCCGGGAGGCACGTGGTGCGTCCGCAGCGCGCGCCGCGACGAGCCGCTGGGTGCGTGCGACGACGTGGCCGGTGTCCGCCCACGCGGTCGGCCCCGCCAGTTCCACGGTCAGGTCGAACCAGAGCTCGTCGCCGGGTGCGAGTTCGGACGTGGCCGCGTCGAGCACCTCCGAGGGCACCGGGACCGTCGCCGACTCCCGGGCCGCGACGATGCCCGTGGACAGGCGCCCCGATGCCTCGACGACGCCGTTGCGCGACAGGGTCCAGCACAGCCGGAGCCCGGCGGTCGAGGCCGAGTGGTACCGGTTCTCGACCAGCACCGTGGTGTCCGAGACCGCCAGGCGGATCGGGGCCACGACGGCCGCGAACTCGGCGAGCCCCGGGGTCGGGGTGTCGTCGGGCAGCACCAGGCCGTCCATCACGAAGTTGCCGTCGTGCACGACCTCGCCGAAGTCCCCGCCGTAGGCGTAGTAGTCCTCGCCGGTGGGTGTCTTGGCGAGCAGGCCGTGGTCCCGCCACTCCCACACGAACCCGCCGTGCAGTCGTGGGTAGCGGTCGACCAGGGCCTCGTACTCGGCGATCTGCCCGGGGCCGTTGCCCATCGCGTGCACGTACTCGCAGTGGATGAAGGGCTTCGACCGCTGCCGTGCGGCCTCGGCCGGGCCGCAGCCGAGCAGGGGAGTCGGGGTGCCGCCGCCGATCGACTCGGTCTCCTGCAGCGTCGGGTACATCCGCGAGTAGACGTCGGTGTACTCGCCCGTGTAGTCGCCCTCGTAGTGGACCGGACGCTCGGGGTCGCGGTCGTGCACCCACTGCGACATCGCCGCGAGGTTCCGGCCGGTGCCGGACTCGTTGCCGAGCGACCACATCACGATCGACGCGTGGTTCTTGTCGCGCTCGACGGTGCGGGCGATCCGGTCGAGGTAGGCCTCGGCCCACGCCGGGTCGTCGGAGGGGTTGCCGACCCAGTCGGTGAACAGGAACCCGTGGGTCTCCAGGTCGCACTCCAGGATCACCCAGAACCCGAGTTCGTCGGCCAGGTCGAGCACGCGGGGGTGCGGCGGGTAGTGCGAGGTGCGGATGGCGTTGACGTTGTTCCGCTTCATCAGCGCCATGTCGGCGCGGGCGTGCTCCTCGTCGAACACCCGGCCGCGCACGGGGTGGGTCTCGTGCCGGTTCACGCCGTGGAAGACCACACGCTCGCCGTTCACCAGGAACCGGTCGCCGACGATCGACACGGTGCGGAACCCGAGCCGGAGCGAGACCGTCTCACCGTCCGAGGCGCTCCCCGTCGACAGCGTCGCGTCGTACAGCTTCGGCAGCTCGGCGCTCCACGGTTCGACGCCCTCGACCTCGACCGGCGCGACGTCGTCCGCCGTGGCCCAGGTCACGTCGACGCCCAGGTCGGGCACCGCGAACCGCACCGGGAACACCGCGTCGAGCGTCGGGAACGTGATCGTGCCGGTCCCCGTCTCCGGCCGTCCCGACGCCGCGGTACCCGCCGAGGCAGCCGTGCCGAGCGCCGCTCGCCAACCGGCGCGCACGAACACGTCGTCGATCGGCGCCGTGGGCCGGGCGAGCAGGGTGACGTCGCGGAAGATGCCCGGCAGCCACCACTGGTCCTGGTCCTCCAGGTAGGACGCCGCCGACCACTGGTGCACCCGGACCGCGAGCTCGTTCGCCCCCGACCGCAGCAGGTCGGTGACGTCGAACTCGGTCGCCAGGCGCGAGCCCGTCGACCACCCCACGAGCGTCCCGTTCAGCCACACCCGGAAGTGCGACTCGACCCCGTCGAACCGCAGCAGCACCCGGCCCGCCGCGGCGAACGACGACGGCAGCTCGAACGTGCGGCGGTGGTCACCGGTCGGGTTCTCCTCCGGCGGGTGCGGCGGGTCGATGGGGAACGGGTACTGCAGGTTCGTGTAGCTCGGTGCCCCGTGCCCGTGCAGCACCCAGTGCGACGGCACCGGGAGCTCGCCCCAGGCCGGGTCGTCGTCCTCCCCGCCCTCGGTCGCGAAGTCCTCGGAGACCGAGGCGACGGGCGACCACCGGAACCGCCAGTCGCCGTTCAGTGACAGCGACGGGGCGTCGGTGTGCAGCCAGGCACGGGGTGCCAGCCGCGAGTCGGAGCCGGGTGCGGTGGACGAGAGTGCGGAGTGGGTCAACCCTTGACCGATCCTTCCGTGAGGCCTCCGCGCCAGAAGCGCTGGAGGACGATGATGGCGATGACGAGCGGGATGACCGACACGAGCACCCCGCCGGTGGTGAGCTGGTAGAACTCCGGCAGGCGGTCGACCTGCGAGCGCCAGTTGTTCAGTCCCAGTGTTATCGGGTACAGCTTCTGGTCTGCCAGCATGATGAGCGGCAGGAAGAAGTTGTTCCAGATCCCGACCACCTGGAACAGGAACACGGTGACGAGCGCCGGGGTCATCTGCCGGAGCACCACGGTGTGGAAGATCCGCAGTTCCCCGGCGCCGTCGATGCGGGCCTGTTCGAGCAGGGTCGTGTCCACCGAGGCCTGGGCGTACACGCGGCACAGGAACAGGCCGAACGGGGACACCAGGCTCGGGATGAGCACGCTCCAGTACGTGTCGGTCAGGCCCATCGACGAGAACAGCAGGAACAGCGGCAGCGCCGTCGCGGTGCCGGGCACGAGCACGCCGCCGAGGATCGTGCCGAACACGAACTGCCGCCCCCGGAAGTCGTACTTCGCCAGCGCGTACCCGCCGGCCGCGGCGAAGTAGGTCGCCAGGACCGCACCGACGCCGGAGTACAGGACGCTGTTCGCGATCCACCGGACGAAGATGCCGCCGTCGTAGGTGAACACCTGCTGCAGGTTGCTCCAGAGCGCGAACTCGCCGCCGAACCAGAACCCGTTGGTCGAGAACAGCGCGCCCGTGGTCTTCGTCGCGGCGATGACGACCCAGTACAGCGGGACGATGAAGTACAGCGCGACGACGACGAGGATCCCCGTCACGACGATCTGCGAGCGCGGCGACCGGTCGAGCTTCCGTCGCTGGTGCGCCGAGATCGACGTGGTGTCGACGGGGACGGCGGTCTTCGCCGTGGCCGGCGCTTCGATGGCTTCGCTGGTCATGCGTCCGCCCCCTTCGTTCCGTTCTGCAGACCGGACCTGGCCTGGGCCCCCGGTGGCCGGTTCCGGAGCGTCGCGGAGCTGGCGGAGCGACGTTCCGGCCGTGCCATTGGGGAGAGGCCCGGGTCGGCTTGGGTGGTGACCGTGCTGCCCGCCGCAGCGCGCGTCTGGAGCGCGGTGCGGGCCTCCCGGCCGTCGCGCCGTGCGCGCTTGCGGCGGTCGCGTTCGTCCTTGGGTGGTCGGTTCGTCAGCGCGAGGAACGTGAACGACAGGATGAACGCGGCCAGCGCGATGATGACCGCCTGCGCACTCGCGACGCCGTACTCGTTGAACGCGAACGCGTTCGTGTAGGCGGCGTAGTTCGGCGTGTACTCGGTGTCGATCGCCGGGGCGACCGTCGACAGGATCTGCGGCTCCGCGAAGAGCTGCAGGGTGCCGATGATCGAGAACACCGTCGTGAGCACCAGGGCCGGTGCGATGAGCGGGATCTGGATCCGCCACGCGACCTGGAACGCGTTCGCGCCGTCGACCTTCGCGGCCTCGTAGACCTCGCCGGGGATCGACTTCAGCTGCGCCACGATGATGAGCATGTTGTAGCCGGTGTAGGTCCACGTGACGATGTTCGCGATCGACCAGAGCACGCTGTTCGCGCCGAGGAAGTCCGGCTGCAGCCCCATCGACTGCAGCAGCGACACGATCGGCGACAGGCCGGGCACGTACAGGAACGACCACAGGATCGTGGCGATGACCCCGGGGACGCCGTAGGGCATGAAGTAGATCGCCCGGAAGAAGCCCGGCCAGCGGGCGCTCGCCGACTCGAGCAGCAGCGCGAGGATCGTGCAGGCGATGATCATCACCGGGACCTGGACGATGCCGAACAGCAGCATGCGGCCGATCGAGGCGACGAACCCGCTGTCCTGCAGGGCGATCGCGTAGTTGTCGAACCCGGCGAACCGGCCGACCACGCCGTCCTCGCCGAACAGGCCCTCGCGGTCGACGGTCGTGAACGACTGGAACAGGGCGCTGATGATCGGGATGACGAACGTCAGCAGGAACAGGGCCAGGAACGGAGCGAGCAGGATCCACGGGGCACGCTTCTGCGCGCTCGTGGCCTTCGTGCTCGTGCGGAAGGCAGGCGTCGTGGTCGTCGCCCGGCCGGTCGTCGGCCGGGTCGTGGTCTGCTGGGTCATCGTGCCGTCCTGACGCTGAGGCCCTTGTCCTTGAAGGACTGGACAATCTCCCGCTGTGCGAGCTCCACCGCGTCACTGAGCTTCAGGCCCGAGGTGAGCTTGCGGCGGAACTGGTTCTGCAGTGACGTGAAGGCCGACTGGGTCACGGGGGACCACGACCACTCGACGTTCTGCTCCTGGGACGCCGGCACGAAGACCTCTTCGTTGTAGTTCTGCCCGGAGAACCACTTCGACGGCTGCTGGCGCTGTGCCCCGATGTAGTCGACGGCGGGCGACCAGCCGATGCCGCAGTACTTGATCATCGCGTCGATGCCCGCCTTCGAGGTGGTCATCCACGTGATGAACTCGAGCGCCTCCTTCGGGTGCTTCGCGTTCGCCAGGACCGCGGCGGTCGACCCGCCGATGGCGCTCGAGCCGAAGCCGTCGGCGCCCCACTTCTGCATCGGGGCGACCTTCCACTTGCCCTCGCCGCCCTGCACCGACTCGATCAGGGCGTCGCCCCAGCTCGCGCTCGTGACCGCGGCGATCTTGCCGCTCGCGGCCGCGGCGTACCACCCGGGGGAGTACGCGCCGGCACTCGTGTCGACCAGCTCGTCGTCGATCACCCCGTCGAAGAAGTCGGCGACCATGAGGGTCTTGTCGTCGGTCATGTCGACGACCCACTCGTCGCCGTCCACCTTGAACCAGCGCGCACCGGCCTGCTGCGCGTACGCGGCGAACGGCGACGCGTCGGCGACCGGGAACACCTCGAGGTAGTTCTGCCCGCCGGTGCTCCGGACCTTGTCGGCCAGGTCGCGCCACTCGTCCCACGTCGTCGGGGGTTCGCCGCCGGCCTGCTCGAGGATCGCGGTCTGGTAGTAGAAGCCCATCGGGCCGGTGTCCTGCGGGATGCCGTAGATGCCGTCGACGAACGACACCTGCGCCCACGCGGCCTCGTCGTACTTCGACTCGAAGTCCTTCGCGCCGTACCGGGCCAGGTCGACCAGGCCGTTCGCGAGCATGAACTCGGGGATCTGCCGGAGCTCGACCTGCCCGATGTCCGGGCCGCCGCCGGCCGCGAGCGCGGAGTACATCTTCTGGTACCCGCCGCTGTTGCCGCCGGGGATCCAGTTCGCGGTCACCTGGATGTCCGGGTGCGTCCTGTTCCAGACGTCGCAGACCTTCTGCAGGTCCTTCAGCCAGGCCCAGTAGGTGAGCTGGACGGTCTCACCCGACGCCGCGGCGGGCACGAGGGCCGCCTTGTTCACGTTGGTCGAGCCAGGGACCGCGCAGCCGGCGAGGAGCCCCGCCGCTGCCGTGCCGAGGCCGAAGCCCAACAGGTGTCGTCTCGTGATGGGTCGTTCCGGTGGCGCCATTGCCACACTCCGTTCGTCGTTGATCGGGGTTGCCCACACCCAACCACAGAACCGAACAGCGGTGTGGTTTCGTGACCGTACCGACACTGCGCATTCCCGGCTGACCTTGGAACGGCCCCAGGCCCGGGCGCGGACGGTGGGTCCAGCAGACACCGACGCCCCGGACGGCGAAGGCCGCCGGTGGCACGACCGGGAGGAGAAGCGATGATCGAACGCGGGAACACCACCCACCGCGCCGAACTCGACGAGCAGCTCGCGCACGAGGCGCAGAGCATCGTCCAGGGGCACGGCAGCAACGCGCACGTCGAGGAGTTCCGACAGTCGGAGCCCGTCCCCGACGACACCGACGCCCCGGAGACGGTCACCGCCTCCGGGTACGACGGCGAACTCGAGGGCGAACTGCAGGACGACGCCACCAACGTCCTCCCCGAGGACGACGCGGACCTGGCCGACCCCCTGCCCTCCGGCGAGGGCGACGGGGCCGACGCCACCGTGTACCGCACCGAGACCGGGGAGGGCAGCACCGATGGCACTGACGCAGAATGAGGCACCGCACCTGCAGTCCGGCATCGCCGAGCGGCTGAAGCGTGGCGGCACCTGGACCTGGGCGTACGTGGACGCATCGGGCGACCGCGAGGACCCGCAGCACCTCGCCGCGCTGCAGCGCCGGAAGGCCGAGGACGTGCTCCGGTCGGCCGGTGCGGACGCCGACGTCATCGACACCGTGATGGCCGAGCTCGAGGAGACGCCCGGGGTGCCGGCGCCGGTCAGTCGGTACGTGCTCGTGCACGACGGCGAGCTCGTGCTCAGCGAGGTCCTGCCCGGCGCGATGCACGCACCGACCTCGATCGGCCACGACCCCGTGCCCGACCTGCTGCCGCTCCTGGCGCACCGGCCGCTCGACCTGCCGTTCCTGGTCGTCGAGGTCGGTCGCGAGGGCGGTGGCTACCGCGCCTACCGCCTCGGCCACGCCGACGTGCCGGACCAGCGCGACGAGCACCGCGTGCAGGGCCGCACCGACACGCTCCACAAGTTCCAGGGCGGTGGCTGGGCGCACCTGCGGTGGCAGCACCACACCGAGGAGATCTGGCGCGACAACCAGAACGAGGTCGCGACCGCCATCGACGAGGCGTTCCGACGGCTGCAGCCGAAACTCATCGTCGTTGCGGGGGACATCCGCGCACGGGGCCTCCTGCTCGACCAGCTGTCCACCGAGGCGCGCGCGGTCGTCTCCGAGGTCCCGGTCGACACCCGGGCGTCGGACGCGTCCGAGACCGCCCTCGTCGAGCACGTCGACATCGCGCTCGCCCGGGTGATCGCGACCCGGCGGCACGACTTCGAGGACCTGCTCCGCACGCACGTCGGTCGCGGTGACAACCAGACGGTCGCCGGCATCGGCTCCGTGGTCGAGGCGCTGCAGCAGGCGCAGGCCTCGGTCGTCGCGATCGACGCCGCCGCGATCGGCGACCGCACCCTGCTCGCGCTGGGAGCGGTGCCGTGGATCGCCACGGCACCGGAGCAGGCGGCCGGGGCGCCGGTCATCGGACCGGTCCCGGCCGTGTGCGCGCTCGTGCGGGCGATCGCCCTCACCGACGCGGAGCTGCTGCTCGTGAACGCCGCGTCGCTGCCGAACGGCGCGCCGGCCGCGGCGTTGCTGCGGTGGCCGGTGGGACCGGCGGTGCCGGCCGCCTGAGTGGTGACCGGACGACGGACGGGAGGCCCGGTGCCAGCTGGTACCGGGCCTCCCGTCCGTCTCGGCGCGATCCTGCGGGCCGCCACGACGGCCGCGTATAGCGTCCCGGCCATGACCGACGACCGCCGACGTGAGCTCGGCACCAGCGACGCACCCGTGGAGGACGAACTCGCGGAGTCCTTCGACGCGACCATCGAGGAGGGCGCGGAGCGGCTGCAACGGACGACCCGGGCCGTCCTCGTCACGGGGTTCTTCGGCGGCCTCGAGGTCGGTCTCGGGGTGATGGCGTACCTCGCCGTGCTCACCGAGACCGACAGCCACCTGCTCGCCGGGCTGGCCTTCGGCATCGGCTTCATCGCGCTGCACCTGGCGCACAGCGAACTCTTCACCGAGAACTTCCTGATGCCGGTCGCCGCCGTGGTCGCCCGCGAGGGGACCGTGCTGCAGCTCGTGCGACTGTGGGGCGGCACGCTCGTGGCGAACTTGGCCGGGGGATGGGTGTTCATGTGGCTCGTCGTCCAGGCGTTCCCACAGTGGCACGCCACGCTCTCGGAGTCGGCACAACACTACGTCGATGCGCCGTTCGGACTGCAGAGCATCGTGCTGGCGGTCCTGGGCGGCAGCACCATCACCCTGATGACGCGGATGCAGCAGGGCACCGACTCGGACCCCGCGAAGCTCGTCGCCGCCGTCGCCGGAGGCTTCCTGCTCGCCGGGCTGCAGCTCTTCCACTCGATCCTCGACTCGCTGCTCGTCTTCGGGGCGATCCAGTCGGGCGCGGACATCACCTACGGGCAGTGGCTCGGCTGGTTCGGGTACACGCTGCTGTTCAACGTCCTCGGTGGGCTGGTGCTCGTGACGGCGCTGCGCCTGCTCCGGACGAAGGAGCTCATGCAGGACCGCCGACGGGAGTCCCAGGACGATCCCGAGCGCGCCGACCACGAACAGGGCTGACGGGGGCGGCGCGAACGGTCAGTCGTGCGAACGGTCGCGTCGGGGCACCAGCGGGACCGCGAGCAGCGGGAGCACCGCCACGATGCCGAACGACGCCGCGAAGCCGAGCGCACCGACCAGCGCCCCGATGCCCGGACCGACGGCGCTCGCCGCGATGAACTGCCCGGTGTTCTGCGTCCCGAGCGCGCGCCCCGACCAGAACGGTCCGGCTGCCTCGGCGACCGACGTGTACGCCAGCCCGTTGTCGGCGACCGTCACGCTCGTCGCGAGCACCAGGAACACCGCAGCCCCGGCCAGGTGCGTCGCGTCGACGACCGCGAGCACCGCCATCACCACCGCCGCGCTCACCGCGACGATGCGCAATGGCCCGACGCGCGACCCGGCCCGGTCGCTCCAACCACCGACCAGGATCCGGCCGATCGCCCCGACGAACTGCGCCGCGCCGACCAGCAGCCCGGCCGCCGGCGTCGACCAGCCGAGACCGACGAGCCAGACGAGTCCGTACGTCGACAGCGTGAACTGCGGCACCACGAGCAGGACCGACACCGCGTGCACCCGCCACAGGAAGCTGCTCGAGCGGTAGGGGTTCGCGGTCGCCGTCGTCGCCACCGCGGCTCGGGCAGGGCGTGGCGGGTCGGTGATCCCGATCGCGCAGCAGACGGCGAGCACCGCGCACAGCACGATCGGCAGCACCAGGGCCGCGCGGATCCCGGAGCCCTCGGCGAGCTGCGGCACCGTGACCGCCGCGAGCGTCACCCCGAGCGGCTGCGACATCTGCCGGATCCCCATCGCGAGTCCTCGGCGCTCCTTCGGGAACCACCCCACCACGACCCGGCCGCTCGCCGCGTTCGTCGAGGCGCTCGTCATGCCGCCGGCCAGGAACGCGAGGCCGAGCAGCACCGGGTCACCCGCAGCCAGCCAGGCGCCGACCACGGCCAGCGTGGTGAGCACGAGTCCGCCGGCGATGACGATGCGCTCGCCGAAGCGGTCGGTGATCGCGCCCCAGGCGATGAGCGTGAGGACCATGCCGAAGGTCGGGGCGGCGGCGAGGACCCCGGCGACCGGCAGGGACGTGCCGCGGGTGAGCAGGTGGGGGATGAGGAGCGCCGGCGCGGACACGACGAGCGTCCCCGCCGCCTGGGCCGCGACCCCGAGCGCGAGCATCGTCCAGGCGCGGCCGGTGACCGGCGTCGTCGGAGTGCTCCGGTGCGGGGCGTCGGTCGTCGACATGGCATCGTTTCGTCACGGAACGGATTGGTATACCATCACGGTATACCATTCCCGCCATCCCGCCGCTAGGCTTGTCCGCCGTGACCGACCCGACCGACGATGCCCCCGTGTCGCAGACGGCGCAGCTCTACGACAACCTGCGCGCGGCCATCCTGACCCTCGACATCGCACCGGGTGAGCGCATCTCCGAGCGCGGCCTCGAGGCGCGGTTCCACGCCTCACGCACACCCGTCCGCGCTGCACTGTCGCGGCTCGAGCGCGAGGGCCTCATCCTGCACGAGGGGCGCTCGTGGACGGTCACGCCCATCGACCTCGACGAGATCGCCTCGCTCGCCGAACTGCGCGGCATCCTCGAACCCGCTGCTGCGCGGTTGGCCGTCCAGCGCGCCACCCCCGAGCAGCTCGCCGATGTCCGCGGGCACCTCGATGCGCTCCGGCCCACCCCCGACCAGCAGGCCGGGATCCGGATGGGGTCGACGTTCCACCTCGACCTCGCCGCGCTCGGGGGCAACCGGTTCGTCACCGACGCCATCGCCGACGCCCTGACGCGGCTCGAGCGCACCCGGTGGATCGAGGTCCGTACTCCCGAGGCGCGCGACGCCGCCTGGGATGAGCACAGCGCCATCATCGACGCGGTGCGGGACGGCGACGCCGACCGAGCGGCGGAACTCGTGGCCGCGCACGTCGCCGGCACGAACGACCGGCTGCTCAGCTGGATCGCCCAGGAGCGCCGACGCCTGCGCGGTGCGGGCATGACGATCGTGGGCGCGACCGAGCGCTGACGCTGGCGGCGTGTGCGAGGTGCGCCGGGCCTCCTGGCCGTGACGGGGGAGGCCCGACGCGAGCCGCTAGCGCAGCTCCGTCGTCTCCTGCGACGCGTCGAGGTCGTCGAACGTGCGGATCGAATCCGTGCGTTCGAGCAGCGCGTCGCGCACCTCGGCCTCGTCGTGGCTCGCGCGGAGTGCGAGCTTGCTCCCGGAACGTGTCGACTGTGACATGTCGTGTCCTTCCCCTGCGTGTGGGCAACCTGATCGGTGCGGGCACGCGGCCCGCTGGTGCGCTTCCTCACGGGACGTACTGAGGTCGGAACAGTGTCGCGCGACCCCCGCTGTCCCGCAAGCGTTTCCGGCACCGTGTGGAGAACTCCCGGGACACGGCATGCCTAGGATGGTCCGGCCGCACAGCGCGAGGCGCGGCACCAGCGGACGTCGAAGGGGAGGCACGGGTTGGCCGACCAGCGCACCGCACCTCCCACGGTCTACGACGTCGCCTCTGCAGCCGGCGTCTCCATCGCCACCGTCTCGCGCGTGCTCCGCACCCCCGACGCCGTCCGCGAGGGCACCCGGGACCGCGTGCAGGCGGCGATCCGGAGCCTCGGGTACGTCCCGTCCGGCAACGCCCGGGCCCTCGCCGGCAAGCGCACCGGCGTCGTCGGACTGCTGCTGCCCGGGTTCGACGTGGTGCCCGACGAGCGGCCTGACCTGGTCACCGACGGCGGCGTCCGCGTGGTCGACGACCGGCGCCACGTGACGCAGCCGTTCTCGTCCAACCTGTACTTCGACGAGGTCCTGCGCGGCGCCGAGACCGAGGCCTGGCAGCGCGGTCTCGCGCTCATGGTCGCCGCCGGCCGGGGATCGTCGCGCGACGTCATCGTGAACGACGTCGCCGGCCGCGTCGACGGCCTCGCCGTGCTGGCGCAGACCGTCCCCGACGACCTGCTCGAGCACGTCGCCCGCCGCATCCCCGTCGTGGTGCTCGCCGACGACCGGCGCTCGCACGGGTTCGACTCCGTCAGCGTGGACAACGCCGCGGGCATGCGGACCCTGGCGTCGCACGTGATCGGGCGCCTCGGCATCCGGTCCCTCGCGTACGTCGCGGGTCCGATCGACTCGCCGGATGACATGGAGCGCTCGGCGGGCTTCCGCGCGGCGCTGGCCGACCATGGGGTGCCGGCCTCGGCGGTGCGGATCGTGCACGGCGACTTCGGGCGGGCCCGGGCGCGGGAGCTCGCGGCGTCGCTGCTGTCGGACGACGTGCCGCGCGCCGTCGTCTGCTCGAACGACCAGTCTGCCCTCGGGGTGCTCGACGCCGCCGCTGCCCGGGGGCTCCGCGTGCCCGAGGACCTCGTCGTGACCGGGTTCGACGGGATCGACGCCGGTCGGTTCTCGTCGCCGCGGCTCACCACGGTGCACCAGCCGATGGGGGCGCTCGGGCGTGCTGCCGTGCTGGCGATCGTCGACCGGCTCGAACGCCGCGAGGGGCCGCCGCGCGCGGTGCGTCTGCCCGTCGAGGTGCTGCTGCGCGAGAGTTGCCCGCCCGCGCTGTAGCGGGCGTGCCGTCGCGAGGTCGCACGGTGCGGCGTTGCGCATCCCGTGCGGCCTTCCGCGCCCCGTGCGAGGCCGCAGCAGTGCACAGAGCGGGCAACCTTGCACCAGTCGGCGCACCTCGCACCGTGCGCCGCCCGCCCTCAGGACGGCAACCTCGCACCGAATGATGACGGCCGCACCATGCGACGCTCGCCGCCGCCGCCCCCACTCCACCGTGCCGCCCCGCGAAACAACGCCCGCGCTTGCACGCCACGATGTAAGCGCATACATTGTGCACGTACCGAATCGACATGGAGGTCGACCGAGCAATGACGCTTCCCCCACAGCGCACGCGCGGCACGCGTGACCCAGGCCCCCGCCGCCGAGGCCGCCTCGTCGCGGCCATCGCCGGCCTCGCCGCAGTGGCCCTCGTGGCCACCGGCTGCAGCATCCAGGTCCGTTCCGAACCCGATCCCACCATCGGCAAGGACACGATGCTCATCAACGCGGACCGCGGCAACCCGCTGTTCGACCGCAACTTCAACCCGTACATCGCGAACGCCCGCACGGCCTCCAAGTGGATGTACGAGCCCCTCATCGAGGTGAACCCCCTCGACGGCAAGCGCAACCCCTGGCTCGCCAGCGCGTGGAGCCAGCCCGACGCGAAGACGATCGACATGACGATCCGCTCGGGTGTCGAGTGGTCCGACGGGTCGCCGTTCAGCGCGAAGGACGTCGTCTTCACCTTCGACCTGCTCAAGAAGTTCCCCGCCATGGACGTCAAGGGGGCCTGGCAGCACATCAAGAGCATCGAGCAGGACGGCGACCACGTCGTCTTCCACCTCAAGAGCGAGGACGTCCCGAGCCTGACGATCATCGGGCAGACGTACATCCTGGGTGAGGACCACTGGAGCGGTGTGAAGGACCCGACGACCTGGCGCGACCCGAACCCGGTCGGCACCGGGCCGTTCGTCCTCGGCAACTACACCGACCAGCAGTACTCGATGAACAAGAACCCGAAGTACTGGCAGGCCGACAAGATCGCCATCAAGCACCTCATCCTGCCGGCGACGAACACGCAGCTCGACACCGTCACCCGCGGCTACGACTGGGCGTACTCGTTCATCTCCGACGTCAAGGGCACCTGGGGTGCCGCGTCGAAGACGAACGAGTGGTGGTTCCCGGCCGGCGGTGTGATCGGCCTCATCCCGAACCTCACGAAGGCGCCGTACAACGACGTCAACGTCCGCCGGGGCATCTCGCTCGCGCTCGACCGCGACGCCATCGCCGAGACCGCGTCCGAGGGCAACCTGTCGGCGGCGGGTCAGACCGGCCTGATCCTGCCGAACCAGGAGCGCTACCTCAACCCGGACATCCCCGACAAGGGCATGATCACGCAGGACACGAAGGCGGCGCTCGCCAGCCTCGAGAAGTCCGGCTACACCGTGCAGGGCGGCAAGGTCGTCAAGGACGGCAAGCAGCTCGCGATCACGATCATGACCGCGAACGGCTACTCCGACTGGCTCCGCGCCGCGCAGGAGGTCCGCCGCGAACTGACGGCCATCGGCATCAAGGTGACGATCCAGGCGCCGCAGCCCGCCGGGTACCAGCAGAACATCAACAACGGCACGTTCGACATGGCGATGGGCGGCATGGGCAACGGCGACGTCTACCAGGCGTTCAACTCCCTGCTCAGCAGCGAGTTCTACCAGCCCGTCGGCAAGTCGACGGTCAACAACTACGAGCGGTACAAGAACGCCGACACCCAGAAGCTCCTCGACGAGTACAAGGCGACGACGGACACCGCGAAGCAGCAGGAGATCCTCGACCAGCTGCAGCAGACCGTCTACGACGAGCTCCCCGTCATCGGCATGTACTACGGCGGGCTCTGGGGCCTGTTCAACACCGGCAAGTTCGTCGGCTGGCCGAGCGCGAAGGACCCCTACATGGCACCGCAGAACTACGACTCGGCTCCGCTGCTCATCTTCACCAAGCTCCGGCTCCGCGACAGCGCCGCCGGCAAGCAGATCCTGCAGGAGCAGAACGCCGCGGAGCAGGAGGACCAGAAGTGAAGTACATCCTCCAGAAACTCGTCCTCTTCGTCCTGACCCTCTGGGCAGCGGTCACGCTGAACTTCGTGCTCCCGCGCCTGATGCCGGGCAGCCCGGCCGACGCCGCACTCGCGAAGCTCAGCCAGAACGGCCCGGTCACCGACGCCACAAAGAAGGCCATCGAGGCCCAGCTCGGGGTGCCGACCGGCAACCTCTGGGACCAGTACGTCAGCTACCTGCACCAGGTCATCACCCTCGACTTCGGCACGAGCTACACGTTCTACCCGCAGCCCGTCGGTGACCTCGTGTCGAAGGCCCTGCCCTACACGCTGATCCTCGTCGGGGTCGTCACGATCCTGGCGTTCGTCCTCGGCACCCTGATCGGTGTCGCGGCGGCGTGGAAGCGCGGCACCTGGCTCGACTCGCTGCCCACCCTGTCGGGCAGCTTCATGTCGACGTTCCCGTACTTCTGGACCGCCCTGCTGCTGTTGTTCTTCCTCGGCTACGTGCTGCACTGGTTCCCGACCACGGGCGCCTACTCGGCCACGACGACGCCGGGCCTGAACGGTGCGTTCTTCGGCGACGCACTGCAGCACGCGGTGCTGCCGGCGGTCACGATCCTGGTGACGAGCCTCGGCGGCTGGATCATCGGCATGCGCAACGCGATGATCAACACGCTCGGTGACGACTACGTGACCTTCGCCGAGGCCAACGGCCTCCGCGGGCGCACCGTCGCCATCCGCTACGCGGCCCGCAACGCGATCCTGCCGAACCTGACCGGCTTCGGTCTGGCGCTCGGTGGCGTGGTCGGCGGTTCCGTCCTGGTCGAGCAGGTCTTCGGCTACCCGGGCATCGGCTACCTGCTGTTCAACGCCGTGATCGGGCAGGACTACCCGCTCATGCAGGCCCTCTTCCTGATGATCACCGTGTCGGTGCTCATCGCCAACTTCATCGTGGACGTCATGTACGGCGTCCTGGACCCGAGGACGCGTCGATGACCACGATCGCAGTACGTACCCAAGAAGAAGCCCAAGCGCCGTCCAAGTGGCGCGCCGCCGCCCGCCAGTTCGGCGTCGTCTGGTCGAACGGGAAGGCCCGGACCGGCATCATCATCCTCGGCGTCTTCGTGTTCGTCGCGGTCTTCGCCCCGCTCCTGGCTCCGTACGGCGCCAGCCAGAACGGCTTCGCCCGCTCTGCCGACGCAACGCCCGACCACTGGATGGGCACCACCGCCGCCGGCGAGGACGTCCTGTCCCAGATCATCTACGGCGCCCGCATCTCGGTCATGGTCGGCGCGGTCGCGGGCATCCTGTCCACGCTCGTCGCCGTCGCGATCGGCCTCAGCTGGGGCTACGTCCGCGGCTGGATTGCCGAGGTCATCGGGTTCATCGTGAACCTGTTCCTCGTCATCCCGGGCCTGCCGCTCATGATCGTCATCGCCGCGTACCTGCAGAACGGCGGCATCGCGGTGATCATCGCGGTCATCGTCGTGACCGGTTGGGCGTGGGGTGCGCGCGTGCTCCGCAGCCAGACGCAGTCGCTGCGTGGCCGCGACTTCGTCACCGCCGCCCAGTTCTCGGGGGAGGGCGCGACCCGCATCGTGTTCCGCGAGATCCTGCCGAACATGACGAGCCTCATCGTCGGCAGCTTCTTCGGAGCCGCCACCAGCGCCATCCTCGCCGAGGCGGGCCTCGAGTTCCTCGGACTCGGCGACTCGTCGATCGTCAGCTGGGGCACGATCCTGTACTGGGCGCAGAACTCGAACGCGCTCCTCACCGGGCAGTGGATCCTGCTCTTCGCGCCGGGTCTCTGCATCGCGCTGCTGGCGATGAGCCTCACCCTGATCAACTTCGGCGTCGACGCCGTGTCCAACCCGCGGCTGCGCGACGGCGCACGGCCCCGTAAGGAGAAGCGCGCATGAGCGGCTTGCCAGAAACGCACCCGGCAGACGGCCTGGAGGTGCCCACCGGCGCCGCCACGGGCCTCCAGTCCGACGCCCGTCACGACCAAGGCGACGCCTCCGTCCTGCTCGACGTCCGCGACCTGTCGGTCGTCTACGAATCGGCCGGCCAGAGCGCCGTCCAGGCCGTCGACCACGTGTCGTTCCAGCTCAAGAAGGGCGAGTTCGTCGGCCTGGTCGGCGAGTCCGGTTCCGGCAAGTCGACGCTCGGCTACGCGCTGACCCGGCTGCAGAAGCCGCCGGCGCGCACGAACGGCGGCAGCATCGTCTTCGCGGGCAAGGACATCCGCGACCTCGACGACGAAGCCCTGCGCCAGCAGCGGCAGGGCGGCTTCGCCATGGTGCTGCAGTCCGGCATGAACGCGCTCAACCCGGTGCGCACCATCCGGAACCACTTCATCGACGTCTTCAAGGCGCACGGCCACGTGTCGCGCGACCGCTGGGACGCCCGGATGAAGGAGCTCATCGAGAAGGTGAAGCTGCCGACGTCGATGCTCGCCCGGTTCCCCGGGGAGCTCTCCGGCGGCATGCGGCAGCGCGTCTCCATCGCCCTGGCGCTCTCGCTCGAGCCGCAGCTCATGGTGTTCGACGAGCCGACGACGGCGCTCGACGTGCTCGTGCAGCACGCCGTGATGGACACGATCATCGAGCTCCAGCGCACCGAGGGCTTCACGGCGATCCTGATCAGCCACGACCTCGGCATCGTCCTCGAGGCCACCGAGCGCGTCCTCGTCATGCACGAGGGCCGCATCGTCGAGGACGGCGGCTCCCGCGAGATCCTCCGTGACCCGCAGGACGAGTACACGCAGATGCTGCTGTCGCACTACGCCGACCCCCGCGCCGAGGTGGTGTCGCTGCCGGGCTTCCCGGACCGCTCGCTCCGTGCCGAGGCCGGCGAGAAGCGGCAGGAGACGACCTCGTCGTTCAGCACCGTCGGCTCCCGCGAGCGCAGTGCCGCGCGTAACCCGATCGTCGTCGACCACATCGTGAAGACCTACCCGGCGCCCCGCCGTGGTGAGCAGCCGGTGCAGGCCGTGCGCGACGTGTCGTTCACCCTCGAGCCAGGGCAGTCGCTCGCCCTGGTCGGCCAGTCCGGTTCGGGCAAGTCGACCATCGCGAAGCTGCTCACCGGCGTCGAGAAGCCGACCACCGGCACCGTCCGGTTCGGCGACCTCGACGTCGCCCGCCTCGGCAAGCGCGGCCTGCGGGACCTGCGCTCCGAGGTGCAGATGGTGTTCCAGGACCCGTACTCAGCGCTCAACCCGCTGCACACGGTCGAGTACACGCTGTCCCGGCCGATCGCGAACTACACCGGTCTGCGCGGCCGTGATGCCCGCCGTCGCATGCTTGAGCTGCTCGAGACCGTCGGCCTCACCCCGGTGGAGCAGTTCGCCCAGAAGCTCCCGCACCAGCTCTCCGGCGGGCAGCGGCAGCGTGTGGTGATCGCCCGGGCGCTCGCGAGCGACCCGCAGGTGATCATCGCCGACGAACCGGTCTCGATGCTCGACGTGACGCTGCGTGCCGGTGTGCTCGCGCTGCTCGAAGACCTCCGCGAGCAGTGGGGCGTGTCCCTGCTCTACATCACGCACGACCTGCTGAGTGCGCGGCTCATCACGGACGACATCATGGTGCTCCACGAGGGCGCCGTGGTCGAGCGGGGTCACACGGCCGAGGTGCTGCAGAACCCGCAGGACCCGTACACGATCGCCCTCCTCGACGCCGTTCCCAACCCGCGGAGGACCCTGCGCGCATGACGAACCTGCACGACTTCCCGACGGTCCCGCCGTTCGGACACCTGCCCACCCCGGACGGCGTCGACGTCGTCGGGATCGACGTCCCGGTCGGTCGGCTGACGGCCTACCGGATCGTGCCGGAGGGGGTGTCGAAGGGCGTCGTGCTGATCGTCCCCGGGTACACCGGCTCGAAGGAGGACTGGCGGACCTTCCTGCCCGTCCTCCGCGACGCCGGCTGGACCGCGGTCGCGATCAGCCGACGCGGTCAGGCCGACTCGGCCGCGCCGACGGAGCCGCGGGACTACTCCCTCGACGAAGAAGCGGCCGACGTCGTCCGGGTCGCACGCCTGCTCGACGACGGCGCCCCCGTGCACCTGATCGGGCACTCACTCGGCGGTGTGATCGTCCGGGCCGCCGCGCTCCAGGACCCGACGGCGTTCCGCGACGTCGTGCAGTTCTGCTCCGGCCCGCACGGCTGGCCGTACCGCAAGGTCGCCGAGTTGACGATCCTGCACGACACCGGCGGGAACCTCCGGCAGCTGTTCGACTCGACGAACCCGCTGTGGGCGTACCGGCCCGACGACGAACTGCCCGACGACGTGCGGATGGTGCGCGACCGCTTCGACGCGACGAGCCCGCTCAGCGTCGTCGCCGGTGGCCACATCCTCGAGGACCACACCGACGCCTCCGACGCCCTGCGTGCCACCGGTCTGCCGGTCCTCGTCGCCCACGGCGAGTGGGACAACGCCTGGCCGATCCCGTGGCAGCGGGCGATGGCCGAGCGCACCGGCGCCGAGTACGTCGTCATCCCCGCCAGCTACCACGGCCCCCAGGTCGAGAACCCGCTCGGGACGGTCGCCGTCTTCGACGCCTTCCTGAGCCAGCACTGACGAACACGTACTGAAAGGCACCATCATCTCCACGCTGCAGTTCCCCGACGGCTTCCTCTGGGGCGCCGCCACCGCCGCCCACCAGATCGAGGGCAACAACGTCAACAGCAACTGGTGGGTGCACGAGCACGAGCCGGACACCACCATCGTCGAGCCCTCGGGCGACGCGGCGGACAGCTACCACCGCTACCGCGAGGACATCCGCATCGCCGCCGAGCTCGGGCTGAACTCGTACCGGTTCAGCATCGAGTGGGCCCGCATCGAGCCCGAGCGCGGGTTCGTCAGCCGTGCCGAGGTCGACCACTACCGCCGCATGGTCGACGCCTGCCACGAGTTCGGCATCGAGCCGATCGTCACGCTCATGCACTTCACCGTGCCGCGCTGGTTCGAACGCGACGGTTTCTGGCGGGCACCCGACGCCGCCGACCTGTTCGCCCGCTACACCGAGGCCGCGCTCCCCGTCGTGCAGGACGGCGTCCGCTACGTCTGCACGATCAACGAACCGAACATCGCGGCCATGCTCGCGGGCGGCGAGGACGCGGCCAACCTGGTGGCCTTCGGCCTGCCGAACCCGGACCTGGGCGTCGCCGACGCCCTGCTGGCCAGCCACAAGCGGTCGCGCGAGGTCCTGTCACAGGTGTCGGGCCTCCAGTCGGGGTGGACCATCGCGACCCAGGCGTTCAAGTCGTCCGGCGAGCCCGGGGCGGACGCGATGCTCCGCGAGTACGGGTACCCGCGCGACGACTGGTACCTGGAGCAGGCCGCCGGCGACGACTTCCTGGGGGTGCAGGCCTACACGCGCACGTTCATCGGTCCGGACGGGCCGCTGCCCGTCGCAGACGACGTCGAGACCACCCTGACGGGCTGGGAGTTCTACCCCGAGGCCTCGGCCGACGGGCTCCGCAGCGCGTGGGAGCTCTCCGGCGGCGTCCCGCTGATGATCACCGAGAACGGCATCGCCACCGCCGACGACTCCCGCCGGCAGGCGTACACGCAGGGCGCTCTCGAGGGCATCCACCGCTGCATCGAGGACGGCATCGAGGTCCTCGGCTACCAGCACTGGTCGCTCCTGGACAACTACGAGTGGGCCTCCGGCTTCCGCCCGACCTTCGGGTTGGTCGCGTGGGACCGCGAGACCTTCGCGCGCACGCCGAAGGACTCCGCCCGTTGGTACGGGCGGGTCGCGCAGGCGAACGCCATCGAGCCGGTCACCGTCTAGGACGGTCGGCCCCGCAGGCGCGCGGCGGACGGGAGGCCCTGCTCCCGTCCGCCGCGCTTCGTCACGTCCGGCCCGTGGCCGGGCCACCAGCCGTGGTCCGGCCGCGCGGGCCGGGGCACTCCGCGCTCAGGCCGTGGTCGCGAGCAGGTCGGCGACGGCCGGTTCGCGGAGCAGTTCGGCGCGGGCCGCGGCGGTCGCGCCCTCGTCGTCCTCGGCGTCGCGGTCGACGTCGAGCGCCAGCACAGCACGGACCGTGTCGACGTCACCGGAGTCGACGGCGGCGATCAGCAGCGTCGCACCGCGTGACCCGCGCGCCCTGGTGTCCGCACCCGCGGCGGCGAGGGCACGCACGATCGCGGCGTGGCCACCCCACGCAGCGCGGATGATCGGGGGGTTGCCGTCGGCGTCACGCGCCTCCAGGTCGGCACCAGCGGCGACCAGAACGTCGACGGCTCGTCGCGCGTCGCGGTCGATCGCCAGCGTCAGCGGCGTCCGCCCCTCGGTGTCCACCAGCTGCAGCGTCGCGCCGCGGCGCAGGAGCTCCTCGAGCATCTCGGGATGGTCGAACCACGCGGCGGCGTGCAGCGGGGCGAAGCCCCAGCGGGGGTCGACGTCGTCGACGTCACTCGCGTCGTCGGCCAGGTGCAACCCGCCGAGGTCGCCGTACGCCGCGGCACGCACCACCTCGGTCGCCCACTCCACCCAACCGTCCGGCACCGGGCCGTGCCAGCCGCGTGCCGGGCGCGCCTCGAGGCCCGAGTAGACGGTCTCGGCGACGCTCCGGATCGCCACCCGCACGCCGCGGAACCGGATCGCGACCTCACCGACGGGGGAGATCAGCAGGCGGAGTTCCCAGGCGTCGTGCTCGTTCAGGTACTCGAGTTCGCCCCTGGCGACGTGCGCGTCACCGGCGAGCAGGGCGGCGGGGTCGATGCCGGGCGGGTCGATGACGGCGTCCCGGAGCCGGAGCGACACCCTGGCGTGGTTCCACCGGCGCCACAGGCCGCTCGGGGTGTCGAGGACCTCGTCGTTGCGGACCACGATGTCGGCGTGCACGACGACCGGGTCGGGCACACCGTGCCCCGGCAGGTCGACCGGGGTCGTCACGTCGTCCTCGTCGGCGTCCGGGTCGATGACGGCGTCGGCGGACTCCACGACCCAGCGCTCGATCCGAGAGTCGGTCCACTTGACCGTCAGGAGTGCGGCGACCGTGGGCGGGGCGTCCTCGAGGAGCCGGGTCACGTGTTCGCGCTGGCCGTCGAAGTCCTCGAGGGAGACGTAGCCAACGGAGGGCCAGTTCACTCGACTCCAACGCACGAGGACGACACTAGCGGGCGTTGCGGCGCGGACTCTGGCGGGGATGCCCCGGGCGATCGACTGGCCAGCGCCGTGCCGCACAGTGCCAGCGCGAGCCAGAGCACGGTCGACGCGGCCGACATCGTCGCGAACCCGGAGTAGCAGAACCCCAGGACGACGCCGGCCACCACGGCGACACGAGACCCGACCGGCGCGGATCCGTCGAGCGCGGGACGCAGCAGGACGAGCACGAACACCACCACCGGGACCAGACCGAGGTCGAAGGCCAGGATCGCGAAGGAGTTCTCGAGACTCGTGCGGAGGACCTCGCCCTTCAGCTGCCACGAGGCTCCCCACCCGCCACCGATGAACGTGTGGTCCCAGATGTGCTCGACCACGTACTGCGCTGCCGCCCCACGTGCAGAGGACGAGCTCCCGTCGTCACCCGTCACGCGCTCGACCAGTCCGCTGAGCATCGACGTCCGCAGGACCACGAACACCGCTGCGCAACCACTGATGACGATCGTCAGGACTGCGACGAAGGACCGTGTCGAGCGTGCGACGACCCAGACGGTCGCCACGACCGCGACGGCGGTGGGCGCCCGTGATGCCGTGAGGACGACCGTGCTCAGGAGCATCAGCGCGACGACCAGTCGGACCGGCGCACGGTGGATGAACGAGGTCAGCGGGATGGCGACCGCCGCCGCGAACCCGAGGTCGAGCGGACTGTCCAGCGTCCCTCGGGGGCGGAACTGGACGATCCCCGAGGTCCCCTGCCCACCGGACAGCCCCCAGGGCAGGTCGGATCGCACGACGACCTGGACGACGACCACGGCCGCGACGACGAGCATCACCCCGAGGAAGACCACGGCCAGCCGGCGCAGTGTCCCGGGGACGGCCTGCTCACCCGTGCGCGCGACGAAGCACAGCAGCATCGGTGCCAGGACGGCATTGGTCAGCCCGAGGAGCGACGCCGGCCCGCTCCCGACGACGGCCTGCACCACGAGCAGGAACGCGACCACGACCAGACCGGCGTACCAACCGCGGCGCGGTGCCACCTCGGCGACCACGCTGTTCCACTGACCACGGAGGCCGAACACGCAGTACACGACGAGCAGGACCGTCGCCGGGTGGAGCGCGGCGTTCCCCTCCCAGTCCCCGAGGAGGAGCCCCCCGGCGGTGGACGGCACGAGGAGGCGGAGCGCGACGACGGCGGAGAGGACCACCACCGGCCGCGACTGCTGGGTCGCGACGACGACGAGACAGAACACGACCCAGACGGCCAGACGGAGGAGCTCCACGGTCACCCCCTCGCCAGCACTGGTCGGACGAGCCGGACGGCCAGGGCACCGACACGGCGTGCGTCGGCGGGACGGACGGCGTAGAAGTCACGCATCCGGGCACCGGTGAGGCGAGCGGCCCAGCGCACGCTGCCGTTGCTCGAGAGCAGGTTGCCGACCAGCGCCGCCGTGGCAGCACCGACGGCACCCAGGACCGGGACGAGCACCACGAGGGCCACGACGTTCGCGACGCACCCGATCGTGATGCTCATGCTGCGGAGTTCGGGACGCCCACGAGCGGTCAGCGTGCTCCCCGCGATCGAGCCGGGCACACCGATCACCACGGCGACGATCGAGATGGCCATCACGGGCACTGCGGCGGCGAACGCCTCGCCGAACACGAACGGGACCCAGAACGGCGCACTGCACCCGAGGGGCAGCGCGATCGCGACGGCGAGCACGGCCGCGGACCGAGCGACTCGGGGCACGCGCACGTCGTCCGCGTCAGCGGCGTCGTTGGAGAGCATGACCTCTCGGATCGCGTTGGTGACGATCACGGGGACCTCGGCCACGTTCACCGCCACGGCGTAGAGCCCGAGCTGCTCGGCGCTCGCCAGCGGGAGCACCAGGAGCTGGTCGAGCCGGACGAGCAACACACCGGCGGCAGAGCCGAGCCAGCTGCGGAGCGAGAAGCCCAGCATCGAGCGTGCGTGCACGACCGCTGCGGCATCGGCTGGCGGAGTCGCGCGCGGCATGAACAGGTAGACGACGCCACCCACGACGGGGGAGAACGCGATGATGGCGACGGCGGAGGGGAGATCGAGTCGGTCGAAGCCGGCCAGCACCAGGGTGCCGACGATCTTGACGCTGGCCGCAGTGACCCGTTCCGCGGTCACGAAGCCCCACGCATGACGACCGGCCGCACGGCCCCGGAGGAGCGCGACGAAGAGCGCGGGAGCGGTGGCGGCCGTCGCGACGGTCACGAGGGCGGTCAGATCGACAGCGTCGGTCCCCACGATGAGCGGCGCGGCGACCGTCACCGCGGCCAGGGCAGCGATCCCGCCGACGGCGAGCAGCAGCCAGGCGAGCCACCACCCGGAACGTGCCACGCGACGGCCGGAAGCGATCGTCTGGGTCACGGCGTCAGGGATGCCGAACGTGCCGATCGACAGCGCGAGGAGGAACGGCGCCGTCACGGCGGCGAGTTCCCCTCGACCGTCGACACCGAGCGAATGCGCCAGGAACGGAGCCATGACGAAGGTCGCCGCCGGCGGGAAGACGTTCCCGACGACGAGCATGACCGTGCTCGCCGTGATCGGCCGGCGGGTGCTCACGGGGTGGTCTCGTCGCGCACGACCCGCAGCAGGTCGGGCGTCAACGTCGCCGTGATCTGCGCGTCGTTGCCACCGTCCGTCCCGTTGCTCCGGGAGAGCGCCGACCGCTGTCCGCCGACGATCGTCTGCCAGACCCGAGGGGTGGCGTCGACCTGTGCCACGCGGACGCCGTTCGCGATCGCCCTCGCCGTCAGCCAGACGTCGTCGGCGTGCGGTGCGGTCTCCCGGAACCCGTCACCGTCGTCGCGCAGCGCGTCGAGGAGCGACGGCGGGTAGAGGACTCCGGACACGCCGGTCAGGAACGACGCGTGCGAAGGAGTCGTGCTCCGACAGGGCGGCCAGGTCATGTACGGAGCCGGGGTCGAGTCCCCTGTCAGGACGATGCGGTGGGCCCGATGACAGTGGATGGTGTCCGGAGCGGCGGTGTGGGCGTCCAGCAGCGCTCGCAGCCATGCACGGCCGTAGCGGATGTCGTCGTCCGCCGTGACGAGTGGGAAGGTGTGGTGCTCCTCGGACTGGACGTACGGCCACCACTTGCCGTGCGGACCGACCGGCTCGCCGACCCGCAGTTCGAGCCCACGCGCGATGAGCCGGCGGAGCGGACGGGAGCGCAGGGCACGCTCGCGATCGGCCTGGTCGTCGACCCAGAGGACGAGGCGCTGCGGCCGCGCACTCCCGCTGACGATGGACTCGATGGCCAGCGACACCGACCGGAGTCGGCGGCCGTGCGAGGTGAGCGACACGACGACGGGTGCGGTCCCGGTCACCGGACGCGTCCGGACGGCGTAGCCCGCGGCACGGCAGAGCTGCGCCACGGAGACCAACGCGGCGACCGTTGCGCGTCGGACGAAGGACCTCCGAGGAGCGAGCGTCATGCGACGTCCCCGAGCACACGCCAGACATCGGTCCGGAAGCGTGCGGCGTTCTCGGCGGACCGGTCGGCAGCCTGGCGGCACCGTCGCTGTCGGTCGGCGCAGTCCAGCTGGTCTTCCTCGGCGAGGGCTGTGGCGAGTCGTCCTGCGGTCTGGAGGTCGAGCGCGAGGCCCGCGCGGTCGAGCTCCCGCGCGAAGAGGACCTGGTGGTCGTCGACGTGCTCGTCGAACGCGAGCTGCCGTCCGAGGACGAGGGGCCAGGCGCCCGCAGCGAGGGCGCCGAACACGGTGCCGGGGCTGCACTGACTGACGACGACGTCGGCCCAGGCGAGGTGTGCCTGCATGCCCGGGGCGTCGAAGTAGTCCGCAGCGGCACGGATGCTCGGGAGGTGGAGGTTCCACGCGCCGACCCCGTACTGGACGACCCACTCGTCGTCGGGCCGGACGAGGAGTGTCTGCTGGGCGGCGTCGAGGAGGCGCTGGAACGACTGCTCGTGCGTCCCCACGGTGAGGAGGACCTTCATCGGCTGACCGCCACACGTTCGCGCCGCGGGAACCCCGCGAGCTGGTCGTCCCACTGGGCGATGAACCGGTCAGTCACTGGTCGGACCAGCTTCGCCGTCAGCGTGGGGTTGTCGATCCGGTCGACGCACTCGATGAAGACGGTGGGCGTCCGGAAGAACAGCTTCCCCAACCAGAAGAAGGGGACAGCTGCGGCGGCACCGCTGCTGACGATCAGGTCGGGACGTTCCTGGCGCAACGTCCGGGCGGCGATCACGAGGTTCCGGACGAGCGCGGTGACGCTCCGGTTGGTCGGCCAGTGCAGGCCGTACGCGCGGTGACCAGCGACCTTGGCGACGGCGTCGGGCTTCATGAACGTCGCGATCGCGACGTCGGTGCCGTCCGGTGCCGGGAGGAGCGCGAGCAGCTGGTCGAGGTGGCCACCACTGCTGCAGACGAAGAGGATGTTGGTCATGCTGGGGACTCCATGAGGTCGTGTGTGCGCCGCTCCCACAGAGCGACGGCGTGGTCGAGCGTCACCGGTTCGATGTAGGTGTCGCAGTCGTCGAGACGGGGCCGCGGTGCGTGCAGTCGCGCGTGCAGACGGGCTTGCAGGTCCGGCACGGAGCCGTTCTCGAAGAGTTCGAGGAGGTCGTTCCGCACCCCGAGCAGCGCCTGCATCTCCGACGGGCCGATGGCGTCCGCCGCGAGGACCGGGGTCCCGACCGCGAGGGCTTCGAGGAGGACGATCCCCCAGGCCTCGCTCCGCGCGCTGTGGACGAGGACGTCGGCTGCTGCCACGAAGGAGTACGGCTCGGCGTGGGCACCTTCGACGGACACCGTCACGAGCCCCTTCGGGTCGTGGTGCCGAGCCAGTTCCTCTGCGAGCGGTCCGGCGCCGACGACGCGCCAGCGCACCGGGACGCCGAGGCCTTCGAGGGCTGCGAGCGTGACGTCCAGTCCCTTGCGTCGGATGAGGCTGCCCACCGAGACGACGGTGAACGCAGCGTGGCGTTCGCGAGGGCTCGCTGCAGCGGCCGTCCGGATCGCGACCGGGTCGACGGTGCTCGGGATGACGGCGGGTCGGTGGTCGAGTCGGTAGACCTCGGTCATGGAGTCGGCGACCGTGTGCGTGTTGGCGGAGAGGGCCTGTCGAGCTCGGAAGACCGATCCGATCAGGTGTTGCTTGAGTCGACCGAAGCGGATGTACTCGGCGTGGTCGGTCGGGTCGAGGTCTTCGCAGTAGTTGAAGACGTGGTGGGCGACGGATCGGCGCCGGTCGATCATGGCGCACGCGAGGATCGACGACCAGAGCTTCACGACGACGAGCGATCGGGGCAGCGATCGGAGCACCGCGTGCAGTCGTCGTGCGACGTCGACGGTTGCCGCATGGCTCTCGATCCCGAGGACGTGGACGGAGACGTCCGCGCACAGCAGCGTGACGAGGCCGCCTCCGCCGGAGTGGAGGACCACGGTGACTCGGTGGCCGTTCTCGGCGAGTCGGTTGGCGACGATGACCGTCTGGCGTTCTGCACCACCGAAGCGGAGATGCGGCTGGACGAAGATGTAGGAGGCCACGGGGTCCTTCGGGATAAACTAGTATCTGATATGTAAACGCTACATGAGAGGAACGCCATGCGCAATCGAGTCCCGCTCCGCATCCCGCGGCCCTGGGTGTTCGCAGTCGTCTCGCGTGTCGCCGGTGGCGATGTGGCCGCTCGCCGACTGGGCGTCGAGGTCGGGAGCGGCTGCCGCATCTACTCGTGCCGCGTCGCCTCGGAGTACTCGATGGTGTCCATCGGCAACGACACGACGATCTCCGTCGACGTGCTCTTCGTCACCCATGACGGCACCGGCTGGTTGTACCGGGACGAGCGCGGTCGTCGGTACCGGTACGCGCCGGTGAGGGTGGGTGATCGATGCTTCATCGGGGCCCGGGCCACGCTCATGCCGGGGGTCCGGATCGGCTCCGACTCCGTGGTCGCTGCCGGGGCGGTCGTCACCAGGTCGGTGCCGGATGGCTCGATCGTCGGCGGTGTGCCCGCGAAGGTGATCGGGCGGACCAGTGACCTCATGGCGAAGATCGCGGCCTGGCCGGCAGAGGACGACAAGCGCGGTCGAAGCGCTGCGGAACGGATCGCCTCGATCGCCGAGAGCCACCAGCCCCTGGGGTGACGACCCGTCGCCGACTACGGCCGGGTCTGGGTGATGACCCGAGCGGGGTTGCCGACGGCGACGCCGCCCTCGGGGACGTCGCACAACACGATCGCGCCGGCCCCGATCCGGGCTCCAGCGCCGATCTCGATGTCGCCGAGGATCTGCGCGCCAGCGCCGACGTCGACACGCGGGCCGAGCCGGGGTACCCCGGGAGTCGACTCACCTGATCGACGAACGCCGATCGTGACGTTGTGCCGGAGGGTGCTCTCCGGACCGATTGCTGCTGCCTCGTGGACCACGAGTCCACGGCAGTGCGGCAGGGCCAGCCCGGGGCCGACCTGCGTGTCGAGCGGGATCTCGGCGCCGAGCACCGTCGTCGACACCACCCGGTAGGTGATGCGGAGCGGAGCCGCCAGGAGGCGTGGTGCCGCGGGCAGCGCCTGCGTTGCCCGTGCGACACGGAACAGCCAGAGCAGCGTGCGGGCCGAGCGGCCGACGTTCGCCGCGCGGTCCTCCCTGATCTCGGATTGCAGGATACGCAGTGACTCGATGTAGCTCATGGTGCCTCCGTCCGGACGTCCAGGTCACGTGCAACGGCACTGATCGGGAGCAGGCGTCCTGCCCCGATCAGTGCCGCGTGTCGTCAGTGTGCAGCGATCGAGTTGTGCTGGCCGAGGTCCTGGACCGCAGCCTCGCCGGAGTACTCCACGGTGTTGTCGGACCCGGGCACCGTGATGCTCTTCGCGCTCTTGACGTCGATCGTGGCACCGCTCGCTTCGACGAGGAGGTCGTCGACGGCGCCGAGCGTGATCGTCGACCCGTCCTTGGCGGCGCCCAGCACGGAGACATGCGTGCAGTCGCCCACGGAGAGCGGCTTCTCAGCCGTGGCATCGGAAGCGTCGATCGTCGCGAGACCGTCGATGCACTCGTTGTAGACGGTCTCGTTGGCGGCGCTCGTCTTCGTCGGGGAGGGGGTCGGAGAGGAGGTCTTGTCCGGGTTCGCACCGCCGCTGCAGCCGGTGAGTGCGGCAGCCAGGGCGGCGCCGAGTGCGACGGTGACGATGGTCTTGCGCTTCATGGGGTTCTCTTTCTGTCAGAGGTGGGACGGTCGGTGGGCAGCTCGCGGGTTCGCCGACCCGGCTTGGGGGCGCTGGGGGTGCTGAGAGCTGCGTTCTCAGCTGCGTAGTAGGTGTCGTAGGCGCCGCGGTCCTTGGTGGGGACCATCGTCATGACGACCCCCAGCGTCTTGCTGCCGATGCTCCGGAGGGCATCGAGTGCCGAGGCGAGCTGCTTCTGCGTGACGCGGCGGACGGAGGAGATGACGACGGCGCCGCCGGTGAGGCGACTGAGGACGGCCGCGTCAGTGACCGGCAGCAGTGGCGGTGCGTCGAAGATGACGAAGTCGAACTCGGTGGTCAGTTGGTCGATCAGGGCGAGCATCGCGTTGCTCCCGAGGAGCTCGCTCGGGTTGGGCGGGATCTGGCCCGCCGGCAGCACGGAGAGGCTGCCGCGTCCCCACGGGATCGTCACGTCTTCGAGCTCGGTCCTGCCGATGAGGAGGTCGGAGAGCCCGACTGCCCCCTCGATGCCCATGAGCTCGGCGATGCGAGGACGCCGGAGGTCGGCGTCCACCAGGACGACGCGAGAACCGCTCTCCGCCATGGTGATCGCGAGGTTCGCGGCGGTGGTCGACTTGCCCTCTGACGGGACGGCCGAGGTGATGGTGAAGCTCCGACGCTGCGCATCGGTCTCCACGAACTGGATGTTCGTGCGCAGAGAGCGGAAGGACTCCGCTCGGGGATTCCGCGGATCGGAGTGGACCACGAGCGGGTTCGTCGTCGCTGCGGCGTCGAACCCGATCGCCCCGAGGACCGGCACCGAGGTGACACGGACGACGTCCTCTTGCGTCCGCACCTTGGAGTCGAGTGTCTGTCGGACGAGCGCTCCACCCACGCCGAGTGCGAGTCCGAACGCGAGCCCCAGTGCGACGTACTTCACGAGGTCTGGTGAGCTCGGTTCTCCGGGGACGAGCGGCGGCTGCACGGTCTCGATCCGGACGAGTGAGGCGCCACCGTCGGTCGGCTTCTCGAGGTTCTCGGTGACCACGTGCGTGAAGCTGGAGATGACGGCCGCGGCGACACGGGCTGCTTCCTTCGGGTCGTCTTCGGTCACCGAGATGTCCAGAAGCACACTGTCGACCGTGGCGGTGGACGTCACGTGTTGCGCGAGCTCGGTCACCGTGGTGTCCAATTCGAGCTCGTCGATCACGGGTTGCAGCACGCTCGCACTCCGGACGACCTGCACGTAGGAGTTCACCTTCTGCTGTGCCGCGTTGTTGCCCTGTGCCAGGTCGCTCACGTCCGGGGCGCCTGGCTGCACCGACACGAAGACCTGACCGGTCGAGCGGTACTGGGGGCTGCTGAAGACGGCGATGAGCGTGCCGACGCCGCCCCCGACGACGGTCGCCACAAGGAGCACGACCAGCGATCGCCGGATGGTGCGGAGGAAGTCGGAGAGCGTCATCATGCTCCAGTCGGGTTGATGTGTGTAATTAGTATATCAGATGACATGGCAAGAGCGGCGACTCGGTGGAGTCGCCGCTCTTGTGGTTCCGGGCGGGGGTCAGCTGGTGGGTGTCAGCTGGCTGTGGTCAATTGGCGGGGGCG
>NZ_JAHEWS010000021.1:0-70003 GCF_018598405.1 Curtobacterium flaccumfaciens
GTCGCTCAGCGCGAAACGCGGGCGGGGCGGGGCGTCCGCCCGCGTTTCGCGCTGAGCGACAGTCCACGCGTCCGGCGGCGCGTGGACTGTCGCTCAGCGCGTGAGGACGCCGCCGGCCCGGCGCGGCAGCCGCCGCCGGCCCGGCGCCGCAGACGCCGCCGCTACCCCGCCACCGGGTAGTCGCAGTACGCGAACCAGGTCGAGTCCGGCGCCCACGGCGGCACGTTGACCGTCCCCTGCCCGCCGTCGAGTACCACGAGGGTCTCCGGCTGGACCGCGATCCGGGCGCCCCGGACGAGCGAGCCGGGCAGCAGCCGGAGCTCGACGCGGTGGTCGGCCGGGTGGCCCTGCACCCCGGGCTCGAACGACAGGTAGAGCAGGTGCGCGCCGTCCGGGGACAGGTGCGGGAACCAGTTCACCCGGTCGTCGTTCGTCAGGCGGACCGGGCTGTCGTGCCCCGGCCAGCGGACGGCCAGCTGGGCGGTGCCGGGGGTGAACCGCTCGGTGTTCCAGAGCAGGATCCCGCCGGCCGGGCTGATCGTGCAACCGTCGTCGGGGTGCCCGTCGCGCGTCACGAACGTCGGTTCCCCGGTCTCCGGGCCGACCATCGCGACGTCGGTGGTCCAGACGCCGTCCTCGGACAGCTCACCGACGATCGCCGCGAGGGCACTGCCGTCGGGGGCGATGCCGTGCAGGTAGAACTTCCGCTTGGTCGGCAGGGCCGCTTCGACGTCGGTGATCCGGACCGCCGATCCGCCGTCGGGCAGCGGGACCCGGTACAGCTCACCGTCGCGGGCGCTCACCACGATCGAGGTGCCCGAGGGGTCGAGCACGTGGTCGTTGTTGATCTCGTCGACGCCGGCCATCGGCACCCGCACGAGCGCGGTCTCGTCGAGGACGGTGTCGCTGTCGGCCGACGGCAGCCGCAGCAGCCAGAGGTCGCCGTCGCCGTTGAGCACCAGGGTGTCGGCGTCGAGGACGTTCGGTGCCTCGACGAGCACCGTGGCCGACTCGAACACGAGCCGCGGCGTGCGGGTCTCGACGTCGTAGACGTGCACGCGGCTGGTCTGTCCGGGCAGCAGCTGCCGCCCACGGGTCTCGTCGCTCATGGTCTCATCCTGTCGGTCGGGTGGTCGGGTGGGTGGGGAGACGGCAAAACACCGGTGTTCGCGCTGCGCACCGCGTGATGCGGGGGTGTCGAGCACGAACACCGGTGTCTTGCGGACAGGCTTTGCGGAAGGGACGAGCGCCTACTTCACGGCACCCGCGGTCAGACCGGCGACGAACTGGCGCTGGACCACGAGGAACGCGGCCACGACCGGGATCGACACCACGAGCGACGCCGCCATCACCTGGTTCCAGTACACGTTCGTCTGCGTCGAGTACTGCTGCAGACCGACCGCCAGGGTCGAACCGAGGCCGTTCGTCATGACCGAGGCGAAGAGGACCTCACCCCAGGCCGTCATGAACGAGTAGATCCCGACCGCCACCAGACCCGGACGGGCCGACGGCAGGATGACCCGGAACAGGGCACCCATCGGACCGGAACCGTCGACCATCGCAGCCTCGTCGAGCTCACGCGGGATGGTCTCGAAGTAGCCGGCGAGCATCCAGATCGAGAACGGCAGCGTGAACGTCAGGTACGTGATGATCAGGCCGAGCCACGACCCGACGAGCTGGATGCCCAGGGTGTTGCCGAGGTTCGTGAAGATCAGGAACAGCGGGAGCAGGAACAGCACGCCGGGGAACATCTGCGTGGAGAGCACCGCGGTGGTGAAGGTGCTCTTGCCCTTGAAGTTCCAGCGCGAGACACCGTAGGCGGCGAACGTCGCGATGATCAGCGAGAACACCGTCGCCACGGTGCAGACCACGAGCGAGTTGATGAAGTACCGGCCGAGCGGCACGGTCGACCACATGTCGATGAACGGCTGGAAGGTGATGGTCGACGGGATCCACGTGAAGTTGTCCTGCACGTCGCCGAGCGGCTTCATGGCCGTGGTGATCATCACGTACAGCGGCACGACCGTGAACAGGGTCAGGACGACCAGGGTGATGATCTTGAAGGACTTGGCGCCAGTTGTCTCACGCACGGACGGACCTCCGGTTGGTCACGGCGAGGTAGATGCCGGTGACGACGAGCAGGAAGAGCAGGAGCAGGACGCTCATCGCGGCGCCGGAACCGAAGTTCCAGGTGATGAACGACGCGTTGTAGATGTGGAAGCTCAGCAGGTCCGCGGCGGGCGGCTGGGCGGTCGAGCCGAACAGGACGAACGGCGTGTTGAAGTCGTTGAACGTCCAGAGGAACATCACGAGCACGAGCGTCACGTTGACCGGGCGGACCATCGGCAGCGTGATCGAGCGCCACTGGCGGAACGGCTTGGCGCCGTCGACCGAGGCGGCCTCGTAGACGTCGTTCGGCACGGACTGCAGACCGGCCATGAGCATCAGGAACGCGAACGGCCAGGTCTTCCAGATCGCCACGACGACGACGGCGACGAAGGCGTTGTTGCCGATGAGCCAGAACGGGGCCTCCCCGCCGAACAGGCCGAGTTGGTCGACCAGGAGGTGGTTCAGCGCTCCGGAGTCACGCTGGAACATGAACTTCCAGGTGATCACGCCGGCGTACATCGGCAGCGCGTACGGCACGAGGAACAGGGTGCGGAAGAGCCCGCGACCCGCGAACGGCTTCTGCAGCGCGACGGCTGCCGCCATGCCGAAGGTCCAGGAGAGCCCGACCACGAGGACCGTGAAGGCGCAGGTGATGAGGAAGGAGTTGAGGACCCCGCGGCCGATCGCCTGGTCGAAGTCGACGGCGACCTGGTAGTTGCGGAAGCCGGCGAAGGGCGCGGCGCCCCAGTTGGCGATGAAGTACTTGGTGAGCTGGATGAACGAGATCCAGATGCCGACGAGCATCGGGACGATGTGGATGAGCAGCTCGAACAGGATGGCCGGCGCGACGAGCGCGTAGGGCAGCCAGTGGATCTTGCGCTTGCGACCCGGCGGACGGCCCGACATCGTCGGGGCCTTCGTGTGCGTCGGGTCGATGCGCTCCGAGTCGGGCAGGACCGTCGTGGACATCTGGTGGGGCCTTTCGGCAGGAGGGGCGTGCAGGTGCGGTCCGCGCAGGCCGTGGCAGCGGCCTGGGCCCACGCGGCCCGGTTCCGACGCGGTGCGGAGCTTGCGGAGCAGCGTGGCGGCCGAGGCCGTGGGGGGAGGCGCGGGGTGCGTGGGGCAGGAGCCTCACGGCCGACGGGTGGTCGGCCCTGGGGCGTGCGCCTCACGGCCGACGGGTGGTCGGCTCTGGAGCGTCAGGGGCTGGAGGCCCGGGCGCGTCGCTGCGGACGCGACCCGGGCCTCCAGGGTGGATCAACCGGCGGCCTGGGACACCTGGTCCTGGGCCGTCTGCAGGGCCGACTTGATGTCGGCCTCGGAGACGGTGGAGCCGGTCGCGATCTTGGCGAACATGTCGTTCATCGCCTTGCCGACCGTGGACTCGAACTGGTCCTCGGCAGGCACCAGCGGGAGCGGCTTCGCCTTGTTGTTGTAGATGTCGAGGAACGTCTTCGTCTGCTCGTCCTCGACGGAGTCAGCAGCCTCGGCGAGGACCGGCAGAGCCGAGTACGGCTTGTCCAGCGTCGTCTGCGTGTCCATGCTCGTCATGTACTTGACGAACTCGAGCGCGCCGTCCTTGTTCTTCGTGTTCTTGAAGACCGACAGGTTGATGCCGGCCGGGAACGAGGCGATCTCCTCGCCACCGGTCGGGGCGGGCAGGGCGACGACGCCGTACTCGGACGACTTCATGCCGAGGGACTCGATGGTCGCGTTCGCGTTGTTCTGGTTGAGGATGAACGCGGCCTTCTTCTTCGCGAAGTCCGTGGTGGACTGCGTCGCGTTGTCGTACTGCGCGTTCGACGGGTTCGCGACCTTGGAGTCCTGCATCAGGTCGAGGTAGCGCTTGATGCCGTCGACGTTGGCCTTCGACGTGAAGGTCGGCTTGCCGTCCTCGTCGAACCACTCGCCACCGTTCTGCGCCGAGTTGATGAACGCGAAGTGCGAGTTCTCGGTGTACGAACCGCCGGCGAGGCTGAAGCCGTAGGTGTCGCCCTTGGTGAGCTTCTCGGCGGCGTCGACCATCTCCTCCCACGTGGTGGGCGGGGTGATCCCGGCGTCGGCGAGCATCTTCTTGTTGTAGTACAGGCCGTACGCGAGGCCGTAGAGCGGGACGCTCGTGACCGTCTCGCCGGGCGCGCCACCGGTGGAGAGGGCGACCTTGCCGAACTTGTCCTCGCCGCCGATCGCCTTCATCTCGGCGTCACCGAACTCCTGGAAGGCGCCGGTGGCCTGGAGCGAGGTCGCCCAGGTGTTGCCGATGTTGACGACGTCCGGGCCCTGGCCCGAGGTGACGGCGGTCTGGATCTTGTTCTGCAGGTCGTTCCAACCGATGACCTGGAGGTCGACCTTGATCCCGGTCTCCTTGGTGAACTTCTTGAGGACGGGGGTCAGCACCTCCTTGTCGTTCTGCAGGGAGGTGCCCTGGTTGGACGCCCAGTAGGTGAGCGTCTTGGAGTCGCCGGCGTCGCCGGACGACCCGGAGGAGCAGGCTGCGAGGCCGGACACGGTGAGTGCGGCGGCCGCGGTGATGGCCAGTGCGCGGATGGCAGTGCGCATGACTCTCTACTTTCTCGTCGTTGAGATGGTGCAGGGATGGTGCAGGAGGTGGAGCTGGTGCTGCGGTGGAACGGTCGTACTGGTCGGGTGCTGCTGTGGGTGCGGGGGCGCCCGGGCCGCTCAGGCCAGGGTGCGCTCCGCGGGGTCCCAGCCCTCGGGGAGGGTCGGGGAGGGCGACACGGTGCTCTCGACGAGCACCGCCTCGCCACGTTCTGCCGCCTCGGCGATGGAGACCATCACGTCGAGGACGTGGAAGGCGAGCGCACCGGGGACGCGGTTCTCGTCGCCGGCCCGCAGGGAGCGGGCCAGGTCGACCACGCCGGTGCCGCGCGAGTACGTGGAGCCGACCGCGGGGATCGTCTCGGGCTCCTCGGAACCGAGGGCGTACAGCTCGGTGTCGCCGTCGAAGTTGTTCGGGTCGGGGAACACGACGGTGCCGGTCTCCCCCGCGATCTCGACGAAGCCGGTGCGACCGCGGTCGGACTCGAACGAGAAGACGCTCTGCGCGCTCCCGCCGTTCTCGAACTCGATCAGCGCGGAGTGGTTCGTCGGCACCTCGACCGGGAAGTCCGTGCCGGCCTTCGGACCGGAGCCGATGGTGCGGGTGGCACGGGACTTCGACGCCGTCGCCGTGACCTTCTTCACCGGTCCGAACGTCTGGACGAGTGTGGTGATGTAGTACGGGCCGATGTCGAACAGCGGGCCGGCACCGTACGCGAAGAGGAACTCGGGGCTCGGGTGCCACGACTCGGGGCCGGGGCTCTGGAAGAGCGTCAGGCCGTTCAGGGGTGTCCCGATGCGGCCGTCGCGGATGGTGCGGAGCGCGGTCTGCAGGCCGGCGCCGAGGAACGTGTCCGGGGCGACGCTGACGGTCTTGCCCGCGGCGGCCGCGGCGTCGCGGAGTTCCGCGGCGCTGGCCCGGTCGAGGGCGTAGGGCTTTTCGCCCCAGACGTGCTTGCCGGCGGCCAGGGCCTGGAGCGCGACCTCGACGTGGGCGGCCGGGATCGTCAGGTTCACGACGATCTCGATGTCGTCGTCGGCCAGGAGCTCCTCGACGGTGCCCGATCCGGGGACGCCCCACTTCTCGGCCTGCGCGGCGGCGCGCGGCAGGTCGATGTCGGCGATGAAGCGGACGGTCACGTCGGGGAAGACGGTGAGGTTCGACAGGTACTGGTCCGAGATGACCCCGGCGCCGATGACGCCGACGCCGACGGGGCCGGTGCGGGTGCCGCTGTCGGTCGCCGTCGCAGCGGCGGTCGTGGTGTCGGTCATGCGCGGGCCCCCTCGAGGAACGTGTAGGAGTCGGCGACGGCCTGGAACACGTCACCCTCGTGGTCGTCGAGCTCGACGACGTGCAGCGCGTCGGGCGCGGCGGCGATGATGTCGCGGATCGGCATGATGCCGTTGCCGACGGCGACCTGCTGCTTGTCGTCGTGCGAGCCGTCGCCGTCCTTGACGTGCAGGAACTGGACCTTGTCGCCGTACTTGCCGATGACCGCGACCGGGTCGTCCCCGCCGACCTGCACCCAGTAGGTGTCGAGCTCGAGCACGACGTCGTCGGACAGGGCGTCGGCGAAGACCTCGTAGGCGCTGACACCGTCGATGCGGTTCGAGAACTCGAACGCGTGGTTGTGGTAGCCGAGCACCAGGCCGTGGTCGGCGGCGCGCGGGGCGAGGGCGCTGAGTTCGCGGGCGATCGCCTCGACGTCCTCGCGGGTGGTCCAGCGGGCCTCGTCGATGTGCGGGTCGATGAGGGTCCCGAAGCCGAGGGTGGTGGAGGCGTGGAAGATGCGCTCGAGGTCCTGTGCACCGGCGTCCAGCAGACGGGCGTGGCCGCTCGGGGCGGCGAGGCCGGCGCCCTGCAGGGCTGCGGCGAGTTCGTCGGCGTTCTCGACGAAGCCGAAGGCCTCGACGTTCGTGTAGCCGATGTCGGCGATGCGCTGCAGGGTGCCGGGCAGATCAGCACTGAGGGCATCGCGGACCGTGTAGAGCTGGACCGAGAGCGGTTGGGTCACCAGGGGTTCTCCTCGTCGAGATGGTGCGGTCGTCACTGACCGATCGTCACACTACGAGCACTTCTGTCGGCGGTCAAGCAGAAGTCCGAGGAATGTCGACGGACTTCATTGCGTGGCGCGAAGGATGTGTGCTTCACTCCCCACATGGTCGACTTGAACCGGACGGCAGCGTCGCCTCCGGTCGGGACGAGCGAGCTCTTCCAGATCCTCCGCGACGGCGTGCCGCGCACCAGGGCCGAGCTCGCCGCCCTGACAGGACTCGCACGCTCCACCATCGGCGTGCGCCTCGACTCCCTGATCGACATCGGGCTCGTCGGGGCCGTGGACACCGCGGTCTCCACCGGCGGACGTCCGCCCGCACAGGTGGCGCTGAAGCCCCGCGCCCGACTCGTGGTCGCCGCCGACCTCGGTGCCTCCCACGGCCGGGTCGCCGTCACCGACCTGGTCGCGGCACCGCTCGCCACCCGGGAAGCCCGGATCGACATCGCCGCCGGCCCGGTCCCGACGCTGTCCTGGCTCGTCGAGACGATCGACGGCCTCCTCGCCGAGGTCGGGCGCAGCCGCCAGGACGTCATCGCCATCGGTATCGGCGTGCCCGGACCCGTCGAGTTCTCCACCGGACGACCGGCCAACCCGCCGATCATGCCCGGCTGGGACGGTTTCGACGTGCCCTCGTGGCTCCGTCAGCACATCGCCGCGCACGTGCTGCTCGACAACGACGTCAACATCGCGGCCCTCGGTGAGCGGGAGCACGGCTGGCCCGACATCGACCACCTGCTCTTCGTCAAGGTCGCCACCGGCATCGGGTCGGGCATCGTCTCCGAGGGCCGGCTGCAGCGCGGTGCCCAGGGCACCGCTGGTGACATCGGCCACGTGCGGGTCTCCCGCGCCGGCGACGTCCCCTGCCACTGCGGCAACACGGGCTGCCTCGAGGCCGTGGCCTCCGGTCCGGCGATCGCCCGGGCCCTCCGCGCGAAGGGGCACGACGCGCACACCGGTGCGGACGTGATCGACCTGGTGAACCGGTCGGACCTCGACGCGATCTACGCCGTGCGACAGGCCGGTCGGGACATCGGCGAGGTCCTGGCGACCTGCATCTCGCTCATCAACCCGTCCGTCATCGCACTCGGCGGATCGATCACGCAGGCCGGCGAGCACCTGCTCGCCGGCGTCCGCGAGGTCGTCTACTCCCGTTCGATGCCCCTGGCCAGTGAGCACCTCGTCATCGTGCAGTCGCGCGCCGGGTCCCTCGCCGCACTGCAGGGCGCCGCGGCCCTCGCCATCGGCTACGCCCTCTCCCCCGCCGGGGTCGACGAGCTGGTCGCCTTCGCCGAGGGACGCGAACTCGTCTCCTGACGCACACCCGCGGTCGCGTGAGCGCGTCGGTTTCGGTCTTGCCGGTGGTCGGGGGGACAATCGTCGGGTGACGATCGTGCAGCCCACCCTGTGGGGCGACCTGGACCCCGGTCTGGAGGATCTGTCTGCCTCCGCCACGCCGGCTGCGGTCCCCGGACGTGGTGCGTTCACCGCCCTGCGCGGCCACACCGAGCGCATCGTCGCGCACTCCTCGGACCGCGTCGCATGGCTCCGCGCCCGTGCCATGGGCATCACCGCGACCGACGTCGCCCGGCTCGCCTCACTGCGCGCGGTCGAGGCCGTCGTCACCGAGAAGCGCTACGGCTCCCGGTTCTCCGGCAACGCGTTCACCGAGCACGGCAAGGACCGCGAACCGGTCATCGCCGCGTGGGTGGCGGCGACGCACGGCATCCAGCCCTCGGCGCACCTGTTCCACGCCGCCGCGAACCGCGCCCACCTCGCCACCCCGGACGGCGTCGGGGTCGACGAGTCGTCGCGCGTGGTGCTCGCCGAGATCAAGACCACCGGCAAGGCCTGGCGGAGCATCCCCCGGCACTACCTGCGGCAGATCTGGTGGCAGCAGTACGTGCTCGGCGCCGACCGCACCCTGTTCGTCTGGGAGCGCCACGACGGGTTCGTGCCGGTCGCCGACGAACCCGAGTGCCGCTGGGTCGACCGCGACGACGACCAGATCCGCGGGCTGGTGCAGCTCGCCGACCTGGTGCTCGACAAGCTCCGCGGCTTCCGCTCCTAGCCCGTCTCCTAGACCTTCACCAGGCGCAGCCGGCTCATCCCCACGACGAGGATGCCGAGCAGGGTGATCGAGACCGCGATCCCGACCACGTAGATCGCGACGACGCCGTAGCCCTGCGCCGGATCGAGGAACGGGTACGGCACCCACCCGTCGGTCGCACCGCGGACGAGCACCACGGTGGTCCAGACCGCGGGGTAGAGCAGGAACCACCACACGTGCCGGAGCAGCAGTCGCGCCCGGTCCGAGAACAGCAGCCAGTCGAGCACCGCGTACACCGGGATGATCTTGTGCACGATGTCGTTCGACCACGGCACCGACGCCGAGACGTTGGCACCGGTGAGCAGCGTGTTGTAGACGATGCCGGTCGTCGCGATGTACACCGTCGCGGCGCCGCGGAGCACCGAGACGGCGAGGTCCGCCCGCTTGCGACGGGCCGCGGCCACGAGCGTCACCGCGAGGGCCACGGCGACGATCAGGTTCGACTGGATCGTGAAGTAGCCGAAGAAGTTCCAGAACGAGTAGGTCGGGGTCCGCGAGCTCTCGAGCCACTGCGCGACGACCGCGACGACGACGGCGATGAGGGCGATCAACCGGAGCGAGTTCACGAGGGTGCGCACCGCTCCACGCTACCGGGACGGCTCCGGGACACGCGGAAAGGGCCCACACCGTTGCCGGTGCGGGCCCTTCCACGAGTCAGACGACTCGAGAGTCAGACGACTCAGATGCTGTTGACGTCCAGCGGGATGCCGGGACCGAAGGTCGTCGAGACGGCGCCCTTCATGACGTAACGGCCCTTCGAGGACGACGGCTTGAGGCGGTTGATCTCCTCGAGCGCGGTCGTGATGTTCTCGTCGAGCTGCTCCGGCGTGAACGAGGCCTTGCCGACGACGAAGTGCACGTTGGCGTGCTTGTCGACGCGGAACTCGATCTTGCCGCCCTTGATGTCGTTGACGGCCTGCGCCACGTTCGGGGTCACGGTGCCGGTCTTCGGGTTCGGCATGAGGCCACGCGGGCCGAGCACCTTGCCGAGACGACCGACCTTGCCCATGAGCTCGGGGGTCGAGACGGCGGAGTCGAACGAGGTGTAGCCCTCGGCGACCTTCGCGATGAGCTCGTCGCCACCGACCTCGTCGGCACCGGCGGCGATGGCGGCCTCAGCAGCCGCACCCGTCGCGAAGACGATGACGCGGGCGGTCTTGCCCGTGCCGTGCGGCAGGATGACCGTGCCGCGGACCATCTGGTCGGCCTTGCGGGGGTCGACGCCGAGCTTCAGCGCGACCTCGACCGTGGAGTCGGTCTTCGAGGAACCGGTCTCCTTGGCCAGGGCGACGGCCTCGGTCGGGGTGTAGAACTTGTCGGCCTCGATCTTCGCGGCCGCGGCCTGGTAGGCCTTGGACTTCTTCGCCATGGTGGTCTCCTTGCGAGATACGTGGTTGGCGAGCCGGCGAGGCTCTCCCACGGAAAGGTGTCTGGTGGTGGGCCGGAGCCCGATCGGTGCTTAGGCCTCGACCGTGATGCCCATCGAGCGTGCGGTGCCGGCGATGATCTTCGCGGCCTGCTCGATGTCGTTGGCGTTCAGGTCGGCCTGCTTGGTCTCGGCGATCTGACGGACCTGGTCCATCGAGATCTTCGCGACCTTGACCGTGTGCGGGGTCGAGGACCCCTTCTGCACACCAGCAGCCTTCTTGATGAGCTCGGCGGCCGGCGGGGTCTTCAGGACGAACGTGAACGAACGGTCCTCGTAGACGGTGATCTCGACCGGCACGACGTTGCCACGCTGCGACTCGGTCGCCGCGTTGTACGCCTTGCAGAACTCCATGATGTTGACGCCGTGCTGACCGAGCGCCGGACCGATCGGGGGGGCCGGGTTGGCGGCTCCCGCGTTGATCTGCAGCTTGATCAGGCCCGTGACCTTCTTCTTCGGTGCCATGACTTGTCTTCCTCCTGGAATCGAACACACGGGGACCCGTGCACTCTCCCGCTGGTCCGGCCGTTCCGGACAGCGGTGAAGGCCCGCTCGCACGAGGCGCGCGGGCCCAAACCCGTTCAGTGTAGTCGATCTCGGTGATCGCTACAGCGTGGTGATCGCTAGAGCTTGGTGACCTGGTCGAAGCTGAGCTCGACCGGGGTCTCACGCTCGAACAGCGAGACGAGGACCGTGAGCTTGCCGCTCTCCGGCTTGATCTCGGAGATCGAACCAGGCAGACCCGCGAACGAGCCTTCCTTGATCGTGATCGTCTCGCCGACCTCGAAGTCGACCTCGGCCGCGGGCTGGGCCTGCAGCGAGCCGCTGCCCTTCGCGCCGCCCTTGGTGGGGGCCGCCTCGGCGACCTGCACGAGGGACTTGAGCATGCCGAACGCCTCGTCGAAACGGAGCGGCGTCGGGTTGTGCGCGTTGCCGACGAAGCCGGTGACCCCCGGGGTGTGCCGGACGACGGACCACGAGTCCTCGTTGAGGTCCATTCGGACGAGCACGTACGAGGGGATCCGGACGCGGGTGACCAGCTTGCGCTGCCCGTTCTTGATCTCGACGACGTCCTCCATCGGGACCTCGACCTGGTAGATGTAGTCCTCCATCGACATCGAGACCATGCGGTTCTCGATGTTCGACTTCACGCGGCGCTCGAAGCCCGCGTAGGAGTGGATGACGTACCACTTGCCCGGCTTCATCCGCAGCTCGGCCTTGAAGGCTTCGTACGGGTCGACCTCGGCGGGCTCGTCGTCCTCGTCCTCGGCGTCGAGTGCCTCGTCGGCGGCGAGCGTCTCGTTCGCCTCGGCGGCGGTCTCGGACTCGAGTTCGACTTCTTCCTCGTCCTCGACGGCCTCGACGGCGGCCTCGGCCTCGTCGGCGGAGTCGATCTCGAGGGCGTCGTCCACGACGGCGTCGGCCTCGGGGTCCCGGGCTTCCTGCAGGGCGGTCAGCGCCTCGTCGAGGCCCGCGTCGACGGTGCCGTCGTCGGGCTCGGAGCTGAGGCCGAGCGACTCGTCATCGTCGCCCTCGATCGAGACCGCACGCTCTTCAGCGGACTCGACGGAGCGTCCTTCGCCGGTCTCGACGTCGCCTTCCTGGTTCTCCTCGACCTCGGAGGACTGCTCGGCAGCCGTCGCGAGGTCGATGTCATCGCGGGAGTTGTCAGACACAGTCGATTCTTTCCGTTCGGTGGTTCGGGTCGGGGTGGCGTTCGGTCATGGTCACGGGCAACGCCGTCACGATCGACGCCGTCTCGGGCGACCGTACTCCTCGGAACAGCCGCACACGGCAGCCGACGTCGGGGTCAGGCCGTGGGCCCGTTGCCGAAGACGTACCCGACGCCGAGTCCGAACACGAAGTCGAGGATCGACACCAGGATCATCATGACGACGACGAACACGAGCACGACGCCCGTGTAGCTGAAGAGTTCCTTGCGGGTCGGCGTGACGACCTTGCGCAGTTCGCCGATCACCTGGCGGATGAAGAGCACGATGGCAGCGATGGGCCCGCGGCGCTCGGCCCGGTCCTGCTTCGCCTTGGCGACGACGTCGTCCGCCGTCGTCTCCATGTCTTTGCTCGCCAACTTCTACCCTTCCAGAGTTGCAGGGCGGACAGGACTCGAACCTGCAACCTGCGGTTTTGGAGACCGCTGCTCTACCAATTGAGCCACCGCCCTTCGGACGCGGTTCGACACCGATCCGCGTTCCGGTGGACGAGTCTACGGGAGTCCGTCACACGGTGTCCACTTGACCCCTTCCACGGCGTGCCGCGCCGGTAGGCTGGACCCCGTGAGCACCGCAGCCCCAGGCCCCGAGTCCACCGCCCACGTGTCCGTCGACACCCTCGCCACCGCGCCGGCCGATCGTCCGCGCATCGCGTCCCGCATCGCGGCCATCGCCGAGTCCGCGACGCTCAAGGTCGACGCGAAGGCCAAGGCGCTCAAGGCAGCCGGGCGGCCGGTGATCTCGTTCGCCGCGGGCGAGCCCGACTTCGCGACCCCGCAGCACGTCGTCGACGCGGCCGTCGCTGCCGCGCAGGACCCGAAGAACCACCGGTACACGCCCGCGACCGGTCTGCCCGAACTCAAGCAGGCCATCGCCGACAAGACCGCCCGGGTGTCCGGCATCGCGGTCGACCCGTCGCAGGTCATCGTCACGAACGGCGGCAAGCAGGCGGTCTACCAGGCCTTCCAGACCATCGTCGACGCCGGAGACGAGGTCCTGCTGCCGGCGCCCTACTGGACCACCTACCCCGAGGCGATCCGCCTGGCCGGTGGCGAGCCGGTCGAGGTCTTCGCCGGCAGCGACCAGGACTACCTGATGACGGTGGAGCAGCTCGAGGCGGCCCGCACCCCGGCGACCAAGGCCCTGCTGTTCTGCTCGCCGTCGAACCCCACCGGCGCCGTGTACTCGGCGGAGCAGACCCGGGCCATCGGCGAATGGGCGCTCGAGCACGGCATCTGGGTGATCAGCGACGAGATCTACCAGGACCTGGTGTACGACGGGGTCCGGTTCACCGGCATCCTGGCCGAGGTCCCCGCCCTGGCCGACACGACGATCCTGGTGAACGGCGTCGCGAAGACCTACGCGATGACCGGCTGGCGCGTCGGGTGGTTCATCGGTCCGACCGACGCCGTCAAGGCCGCGTCGAACCTGCAGTCACACCTGTCGTCCAACGTCTCGAACGTGTCGCAGCGCGCCGCGATCGCCGCCCTGACCGGTCCGCAGGAGCCCGTCGCCGCCATGCGAGAGGCCTTCGACCGCCGCCGGAAGACCATCGTGGACGGCCTCAACGCCATCCCGGGCTTCCGGACGCCGACCCCGCAGGGCGCCTTCTACGTCTACCCGGACGTCACCGCGCTGCTCGGTCGCGAGTGGGCCGGTTCGACCCCGACGACCACGCTCGAGCTGGCCGACCTGATCCTCGAGCACGCCGAGGTCGCGGTCGTCCCGGGCGAGGCGTTCGGCCCCTCCGGCTACCTGCGCCTGTCGTACGCGCTGGGCGACGACGACATCGCCGAGGGCGTCGCCCGACTGGCGACGTTCTTCGCGTAGTCCCTCCGCATCCGCAGGACGGGCCACCTCATCGAGGTGGCCCGTTCTGCGTTCCGGGAGGCCCGTGGCACGTCGTGCTCGTCCGTCCCGTCGTGTGGACGATCAGCCGAGCAGGTCGCCCACCACGACGGGTTCCGGGACGAGCGAGACGCCGAAGCGGTTCAGGACGGTCACCTGCACGAACCGTGCGAGCTCGGCCACCTGGGCGGCCGTCGCCCCACCCCGGTTCGTCAGGGCGAGGGTGTGCTTCGACGAGATCGCCGCGCGGGATCCCGGCACCGCGTACCCGCGGTGCACGCCGGCGTGCTCGATGAGCCACGCGGCACTGAGCTTGACGTCGTCGCCCGCGGGCCACCGGGGCGCATCCGTCGGCAGGGTCTCGGCGAACGCCGGCGAGACGATCGGGTTCGTGAAGAACGACCCCGCGCTCCAGGTGTCGTGGTCGTCCCCGTCGAGCACCATCCCCTTCGAGCCGCGCAGCCGCAGGACCTCGTCGCGGACGGTCGAGGGCGGCACGAGCGCACCGAGGTCGACACCGAGCGAACCGGCGAGCTGCGCGTACCGCACCGGCACGCCCTGCTCCCCCGCGAACCCGAGCCGGAACTCGACCGTCAGCACCACCCCGCGGCGACCGTGCTTGAGCGTCGACGTGCGGTAGCCGAGCGCCAGCTCGGCTGCCGGGACCCACGCGCGCTCCCCCGTGGCCGCATCGAGGAACTCGACGCGCGTGAGCACGTCGGCGAGTTCGACCCCGTAGGCGCCGATGTTCTGCACCGGGGACGCACCGACCGTGCCCGGGATGCCGCTGAGTGCCTCCAGGCCGGTCCAACCGTTCGCGACGGTCGTGGCGACGAACGGGTCCCACGGTTCCCCCGCGGCGACGCGGACGGTGACGCCGTCGGCGTCGCGCTCGGCGTCGACGCCCGTCGTCCGGACCAGCACGACCGTGCCGTCGAAGCCCTGGTCGGCGACCAGCAGGTTGCTGCCGCCGCCGAGGACGAGCCACTCGTGGTCGTCGAAGGCGTCGAGCGCGTGGGCGACGAGGTCGTCCGTCGTCGTGGCCGTGAGCAGCCGGGAGGCGGCCCCGCCGACGCGCAGCGTCGTCAGGTCGGCCAGCACCGGCTCGGACACGGTCAGCGGAACACCACCGTGACCTGCGCCTTGCCGAGCACGGTCTGCCCGGCGGCGGTCACGGTGAGGTCGATGCGCTTCGGACGGCCGTCCTCGTCGACGGTGCCGACCTTCGCGACGATCCCGACGGCGGCACCCTGCTCCGGGTCGACGACGACCGGACGCGTGAAGCGGACGCCGTAGCCCGCGACCCAGCCGCTGTCACCGAGCCACTCGGCGACCGGCTGCACGGCGATCCCCATCGTGAGCATGCCGTGGGCGAGGACACCGGGCAGGCCGACCGACGCGGCCACGTCGTCGCGGTAGTGGATCGGGTTGAAGTCGCCGGATGCGCCTGCGTACCGGACGAGCGAGTCGCGGGTGACGTGCACGTCACGCTCGGCGACGACCGTGCCGACCTCGAGCGCGGTGGCTGGTGCGGCGGTCATGCGTCGTCTCCTCGGACCACGAGGGTGGAGGTCGCCGTGACGACGTGCTCCCCCGAGGCGTCGTTCATCGTGCTCTGGGCCGTGACCATCGCGTTGCCACCGAGGGTCTTCACGCTGGTCACCGTCAGCGTCGCGGTGAGCTCGTCACCGGCGACGATCGGGCGATCGTAGGTGAACGACTGCTCACCGTGGACGACGCGGGAGAAGTCGATGCCGGCGTCGGGCTCGTTCAGGAGCTGCGCGAGCGTGGCCTCCTGCACGACGACGGCGAAGGTGGGGGGTGCGACCACGTCGGCGTACCCGGCCGCCCGTGCGGCGTCGGGGTCGTGGTGGACGGGGTTGGTCGCGAACACCGCACGCGAGAACTCGCGCACCTTCTCGCGGCCGACCAGGTAGGGCTGGGCCGGCGGGAACGTCCTGCCGACGAGCTCGGGGTTCACTGACACCACGGCAGTCTACCGACGCCCGTCCTGGGGCCTGTCGTCCATGAGAACGCATCAGTTAGACTGTCTGATACCGATTCGGGGGAATCGGCGCGTGCCCCGGGGCACGAGTTCGTTCGGGACGGGGAGAGCCGATGGACACCACGACCGAGTTCGCCGTGCACACGGGCGACCGGTGCACCGCCATGGAGGTCGCTGCCGCAGCGCTGCGCCGCACGGGACACCACGTCGAGTCGACCGGCGGCACGATGACCGCGACGGCCGGCAGCCGGGTGCTCACCATCCTGCTCGGCGCACTCGTGCAGCCCGCGCGGGAGTACCGGCGGTACGAACTGTCGACCATCGTGGACGGCGCCACCACCACCATCACGCTGCGGCGGACGGGACACATGACGGCCGTGTCCGGCGGGAGCATCGGCGCGAACCGGCGTCGCGCCGCCTGGCGGGACGTCACCGTCTCGATCGAGGACGCCTTCCGCTCGGCCGGCGTGCTGGCGACGCGCACCGACACCGGGTCGCACCGGACGCACTAGCCCCGCCGCGGCGCCGAGGGGGCGACCGGCCATCTATGTTGGGCGTGGTCCCCATGAAAGGAACCACCATGAGCATGGAGAGCGCGGCCTGGAGCTCGCTGTACAAGATCTCGACGGCCAAGGACGGCAAGCACGGTTTCTCTCGCGCGTCCCTGCGGCGGATCATGTCCTTCGCGGTGCCCTACCGGGGCAAGCTGCTGGTGTTCATCACCCTCTCCGTCGTGGGGGCGTTCCTCGCGGTCGCGACACCGGTCCTCGCCGGCCAGGTGGTCGACGTCATCGTCGCCCGCGGCGAGATCAGCACCATCGTCCGGCTCGCCGTCGTCATCGCCCTCGTGGCCGTGGCCGACGCCGCCGTGTCGCTGACCACCCGCTGGTACTCGGCGCGGATCGGCGAAGGGGTGATCCTGGACCTCCGCACCGCCGTCTTCGACCACGTGCAGAAGATGCCCATCGCGTTCTTCACCCGCACCCGGACCGGTGCGCTCGTGAGCCGCCTCAACAACGACGTGATCGGCGCGCAGCAGGCCTTCAGCGGCACGCTGTCCGGTGTGGTCACGAACCTCGTGGCGCTGATCCTCACCCTGGTCGTCATGCTCAGCACCTCGTGGCTCGTGACGGTCCTCGCCGTGGTCATGCTCCCCGTCTTCCTGGTGCCCGCGCGCCGCATGGGCAGCCGACTCGCCGCGCTGCGACGCGAGGCCGCCGACCACAACTCCGCGATGAGCACGCAGATGACCGAGCGCTTCTCGGCGCCCGGCGCCACGCTCGTCAAGCTGTTCGGTCGGCCCGACGAGGAGGCCGAGGAGTTCCGCGTCCGCGCCGCGCGGGTCCGTGACATCGGGGTCCGGACCGCGATGCTGCAGTTCGTCTTCTTCACCGCCCTCATGCTCGTGTCCGCGCTCGCCCTCGCCCTCGTGTACGGGCTCGGCGGCTTCCTCGCCCTCGCAGGGCAGCTGGACACCGGCGAGGTGGTCACCCTGGCGCTCCTCCTGACCCGCCTCTACGCGCCGCTGACGAGCCTCGCGAACGCTCGGGTGGAGATCATGAGCGCGGTGGTCAGCTTCGAGCGTGTCTTCGAGGTGCTGGACCTCGAACCGCTCATCCGGGAGCAGCCCGACGCCGTCACCGTCCCGGACGGCCCGGTGTCCGTCGAGTTCGACGACGTCCGCTTCGCCTACCCCTCCGCCGACAAGGTGTCCCTCGCCTCGCTCGAGGAGGTCTCCACGCTGGACACCCGCGGCGGCGAGGAGGTCCTGCACGGCCTGTCCTTCCGGATCGAGCCGGGCCAGACCGTCGCCCTGGTCGGGACGTCCGGTGCCGGCAAGTCCACGGTGGCGCAGCTCCTCTCCCGCCTCTACGACGTCGACAGCGGTGCCGTCCGCCTCGCCGGCACGGACGTCCGCGACGTCACCTTCGCCTCGATGCGGCACACCCTCGGGATGGTGACGCAGGACGGCCACCTGTTCCACGAGACCATCCGCTCCAACCTCCGGTTCGCCCGACCGGAGGCCTCCGAGGACGAAGTGTGGGACGCCGTCCGTCGCGCACGGCTCGAGCCGCTCATCCGGTCCCTCCCCGACCAGCTCGACACCATGGTCGGTGAGCGCGGCTACCGGCTGTCCGGGGGCGAACGTCAGCGGATGACCATCGCGAGGCTCCTGCTCGCCCAGCCGCGCGTCGTCATCCTCGACGAGGCGACGGCGGCACTGGACTCGACGTCCGAGGCCGCCGTGCAGGCCGCGCTCGGCGAGGCGCTCGAGGGACGGACCGCGATGGTGATCGCACACCGCCTCTCCACCATCCGCAGCGCGGACATGATCCTCGTGGTCGAGGACGGCTCGATCGTGGAGCGCGGGACGCACGAGGAACTGCTGGCCGCGGGTGGGCGGTACGAGGAGCTGCACCGGACCCAGTTCGCCGCGCAGAAGAACGTCGCGGCCGACGAGGAGGCACTGAGCGGGCCCGGGTCGCTGCGGACCGCGATCGACTGAACGGAACGGAACGGGTGCAGAGGACCGGCAGCGACACCGCAAGGGCACTGTGCCACGCACAGAGAAGGCCCCCTGACCCAGGAGATCCTGGGCGAGAGGGCCTTGCGTGTAGCGAGGGCGGGACTTGAACCCGCGACCCCACGATTATGAGTCGTGTGCTCTAACCAACTGAGCTACCCCGCCAGAGATCCGGAAGCGACACGCGCACCGGGTCGGAGCCCCGAGTCAGGATTGAACTGACGACCCCCTCCTTACCATGGAGGTGCTCTACCACTGAGCTATCGGGGCGATGTGCCGCGAACGGCACCACACGAGGATAGCAGACCACCGACGCTGCTCCGGAACCGGACGAGACGCCCGGGCGTGCCGCGTCGCGGACCGCTAGTTCGCGTTGGCCTTGAGCCACGCCAGCGGGTCCACCGGGGCCCCGTCGACGTGCACCTCGAGGTGCAGGTGCGGGCCGGTGGAGTTGCCCGTGCTGCCGACGAGACCGAGGATGTCGCCTGCTTCGACGTGCTGGCCGGTGACGACCTTGAAGGAGTTGTCCTCCATGTGGCCGTAGACGCTGACGAACTGCTTGCCGTCGACGTCGTGCTCGACCCAGACGTCGTTGCCGAAGCCGCCGTCGTTCGCCTGCACCTTGATCACGGTGCCGGCGGCGATCACGCCGATCGGCGTGCCCTCCCCCGGAGCGAAGTCGATGCCCATGTGGTTCGTCGAGCAGAACGAGCACCCGGCGACCTGGCGTCCGCCGAAGCCCGAGGTGATCGGGACGCCGGTGAGGAACGGCCACTGGATGGTGCCCGTCGGGTCGTTCGTGAAGGTCGAGGAGTCCACGTTGGCGTACTGCGTCGCGTCGGACACCGTGTACTGGTCACGGTCGGTGGAGCTGTCCGCCGCGGAGCCGACCTGCATCGACTGGGTGGCACCGTCGGCGGCGGCACGGGCCGCGGTCGAACCGGACTGCGGCACCCAGAGCGCCTGCGCCGGCAGCGACGTCGAGACGACGAGACCGGCGGCGAAGAGGAGTGCACCCACCGCGGTCACCCGCGACGCGGCGCGACGGAACGACGCACCTTGCTTCGGGGTCCGAGCCGTCGCGGTCACGGGGGTCGGGGTGGAGCGGATGTGGCGGGTCGCACGGTCCACCGGGGCCGTCGTGGCCGGGCGGCTGCTGCGGCGACGGGACGCGGGGACCTGACCGGCGACCCGGCGCGGCTGCGACACCGAGGCGGCGGGAGCGACCGGCTGCGCCTGCACGACGGGCGAGGTGGGTGCCGGCGGCGTCGCGATGCGGGCGGCCGGGCGCGCGGGCGAGGCCGGTGCCAGGTCGATCGGCGAGACGGGAGCCGCGGGGGTCCCCGGCGTGGCCGCGCCGATCACGTCGTCGAAGGAGGGCCCCGTCGCGACCGTGCTCCTCGCTGCCGCTCGCTCCGCCTCGATCCGAGCTCGTCGGCTCAGGTGGACGACCGGCGCGGCGGCGTCGACGGAACCGTCGGTGGGAGCGGGCGAGAGCGGGGTGTGGGGCATGCGTGCGGTGGCGATCCTGATCGGGGAAGGGCTCGCTCGATGGTAACGAGCAGATAACGGGACCTGAGCACGCTAGCAAAGCTCGTCGCACGTCGCCAGTCGTGGTCATGTCCACACCGCACCCCCAGACCTGGGGCCCGGCGAGTCGTCAGGCCTCGATCGCGCCGAGTGGGTCGGCCTCCAACCTGCGCAACAGGGCCTCGAGATCGTCTGCGACCGCCGGGCTCGCGAACAGGAACGACCGGGTTCCGCCGGCCTCCCAGATGCGGATCGTGGCGCCGGCCTCCTGCGCGACGAGGGCTCCGCCGGCCATGTCCCACGGGTTGATCCCGCGCTCGTAGTAGGCGTCGACGACCCCGGCCCCGACGGCACAGCAGTCCAGCGACGCCGCTCCCCCGCGGCGGATGTCGCGTACCTCGCCGATCAGTCCGGCGAGCACGCCGACCTGCTCACGCCGACGGTCGGCGGTGTACCCGAAGCCGGTCGCGACGAGCGTCTCGGCCAGTGAGGCGGGCGTGGCGACGGACAGCGGCTGTCCGTCACGGGTCGCACCCTGCCCGACGGCCGCGCGGAAGACGGTGCCCGTCGCCGGAGCCACGACGACGCCCGCGATCGGCTCCCAGGTCATCGGGTCCGGCGCACCCCGGACGACGCCGATGCTGACGCCGTACTCGGCACTGCCGTAGAGGTAGTTGACCGTGCCGTCGATCGGGTCGACCACCCAGGTGATGCCCGAGGCACCGGAGGCGGAGCCGGACTCCTCGCCGTGGAAGGCGTCGTCGGGGCGGGCCTCGGCGATCCGGGCGCGGATGAGCGCCTCGACCTCGCGGTCGGCGGCCGTGACCACGTCGACGATGCTGGACTTCCGGTCCGCGACCTCGACCCCCTCGGCGCGGCGCCGTGCGGCCAGTGCCGCCGCATCACGGGCGATCGACTCGGCGAGGTCGGCGAACTGGGACGGGGTGAGATCGGGAGCCATGCACCCATCCTCCCGGAAACACCATCGGCCCCGTCCACAGTGGACAGGGCCGATCAGGTGGTGGCAAGTGAGGGATTCGAACCCCCGAAGGCTACGCCGGCTGATTTACAGTCAGATCCCTTTGGCCGCTTGGGTAACTTGCCATGCGCACCCAGCCGGTGTGATCACCAACCGAAGGCGCGCACAAGAGCATAGCGGATCCGCAACGGTGCTCGTGACCACCGTGCGCCGATCCACGCGACCGGAACCGCGCCTCCAGTCCGCCGTTAGGCTGTCCCGCATGGCAGACAGTTCCTTCGACGTGGTCAGCAAGGTCGACAAGATGGAGGCGGAGAACGCCCTCAACCAGGCCGCCAAGGAGATCGAGCAGCGGTACGACTTCAAGGGTGCCGACGCTTCGATCGCGTTCAGCGGCGAGGACGTCCTGATCAAGGCGAACTCGGAAGAGCGCGCCAAGGCGGTCCTCGACGTGCTGCAGAGCAAGGCGATCAAGCGCAACATCAGCCTGAAGAGCCTCGACGCCGGCGACCCGTACCCCTCGGGCAAGGAGTACCGCATCGAGGTGAAGTTCAAGAACGGCATCGAGCAGGACGTCGCGAAGAAGATCGGCGCCTTCCTGCGCGCGAACGCCCCGAAGTCCGTGAAGAGCCAGATCCAGGGTGATGAACTCCGCGTCTCCTCGAAGAGCCGCGACGACCTGCAGAACACGATCCAGCTCCTCAAGGGTGAAGAGTTCGACGTGCCGCTGCAGTACATCAACTTCCGCTGACCCGCGGCGCCCTCCGAACGACACCCGACACCGGCACCCCGTGGAGCACTGGCTCAGCGTCGTCATCACCGTCCTGCTCGTCCTGCTGGACCTGGCGATCCGCGTCTTCTCGATCATCTACGTCCCGATCAACCGGAAGCCGCAGACCGCGACGGCCTGGCTGCTCGCGATCTTCCTCATCCCGTACATCGGGTTCATCGTCTTCCTGGTCATCGGGTCGACGAAGCTCCCGCGTGCCCGGCGGGAGAAGCAGACCGAGATCAACGCGTACATCCTCGAGCAGACCGAGGGCATCGAGCGAGTGCGCCGTGACCACCCGTGGCCCGCGTGGCTCGAGAGCATCACGCGCCTGAACCGTGAACTCGGCGCGATGCCCCTGGTCGGCGGCAACTCCGCGGAGCTCTACCCGGACTCCGAGGAGTCCATCGCGGAGATGACCCGGGCGCTCGACCAGGCCCGCCGGTTCGTGCACGTCGAGTTCTACATCGCGACGCTCGACGACACCACGCGGCCGTTCTTCGACGCCCTCGCCCGCGCGCAGGCCCGTGGCGTCACGGTGCGCTTCCTGCTCGACCACTGGGCCAGCCGCGGGTACCCCGGCTACAAGGAGACCCTGACGTTCATGGACCGGGCCGGCATCGAGTGGCACCTGATGCTGCCGCTCCTGCCGCTGCAGGGGAAGTTCCAGCGCCCGGACCTCCGCAACCACCGGAAGATCATGGTGATCGACGGGTCCGTCGCGTTCACCGGTTCGCAGAACCTGATCGACGCGTCGTACGACCTGCGGTCCCACGTCGAGAAGGGCATGGTCTACAAGGACCTGTTCGCCCGGTTCGAGGGACCGGTCGTCGCCGGGCTCAACGCCCTGTTCGTCACCGACTGGTACAGCGAGACCGACGAGCTGCTGCTCCGTGAGAGCGACCCCGTGCAGCGGGCCGACCGCGGGGACGCGCTCGACTGCCAGGTGGTGCCGTCCGGACCGGGCTTCGACGGTGAGAACAACCTTCGCCTGTTCAACGCGCTGCTCTACTCGGCGCAGCAGCGGGTCTCGATCACGTCGCCGTACTTCGTGCCCGACGACTCGATGCTCTACGCCATCACGACGACGGCCCAGCGCGGGGTCGAGGTCGAGCTGTTCGTCGGTGAACTGGGCGACCACGCGATGACCTGGCACGCGCAGCGCTCCTACTACGAGGAACTGCTGCGTGCCGGTGTGAGGATCTGGCTGTACCGGGCCCCGACGATCCTGCACGCCAAGCACTTCACGATCGACGACGAGGTGTCGGTGATCGGGTCGAGCAACATGGACATGCGGTCGTTCAGCCTGAACCTCGAGGTCTCCGTGATGGTGCGCGGTCACCGCTTCGTCGACGCCCTGCGCGAGGTGCAGGACTCCTACAAGGAGCACAGCTTCGAACTCACGCTCGACGCGTGGGTCGACCGTCCGCGACGTTCCAAGGTACTCGACAACGTCGCGCGGCTCACGGCGGCGCTGCAGTAGCTGTCTGGAGGCCCGGTGCGGGTCCGCCGTGTGCGCTCAGCGCATCGGGACGAGGGACGCCAGTGCCCCGACCACCCGCTCGAGCGGGCCGCGGCCGAGGAACCGGCGCCAGAGCATCGCGAAGAGGACGGACCCGAGCGCGAACCACTCCCAGGCCTCCGCGGAGTCCGGGTACACCGGCAGCAGCGCGATCACCACGAGGTGCCCGGAGTACACCGTCAGCGGCATCGACCCCACCGCCGCCAGCGGGAAGGCGATCCGTTCCAGCAGGCGGCCCCGGCCGTCGAACACGAGCAGGCAGAGGGCGATGACCGCGACCGCCACCCCGGCGGTCCCCACGACGTCCACGACGGACGACGAGTGGTCGCGTGGCGACAGGAACAGCTGTGCGAGCGCTCCGGAGGGCGTCGAGCCCGCTCCGGCGAACGGCACGCCGGGGAACGCCAGGTCGACGTCGTCCGGCAGCGGGGCGACGACGGCACCGACGACGTACGCCGTGGCGGCGACCAGTGCGCCGGACACGAGGAGCGCGACCTGCCCGCCACGATCCTCCAGGCCGGCCCGGGCGACCGCGAGCCCGACCAGGACGTACGCCAGGAACGTGACCACGGGGTAGACCAGGCCGAGCTGGACGCCGACCATGCCGGCGTCCGAGTACGCCGGAGCGATCGCGAGCGCGGCGAGCGGCGACAGCACCGCACAGACAGCGGCGATGCCGAGCAGTGCCGCCGGTGGGAGACGCAGCACCGGGACCACCAGCAGGAACAGCACCCCGTACGTCGGCAGGATCACGTACACGGGGGTGTCGAGCGCGATGAGCGCGAAGCCGATGACGACGACGACCACCGCGCGGATCGCGAGCCGGGCACGGATGCGTCCGATGGTCGGCGGGCCCGGCGGGTCCGTGCGACCGCTCGTCAGTCCGATCGAGACCCCGGCGAGCACCGCGAACAGCGTCGACGGACGCCCGTGGGCGATGGCCGACCAGGTCGCCGGGTCGGTCCAGTCGAGCTGGTCCGCGATGCCGCCGATGTGTGCGGCCATCATGCCGAGCAGCGCGACCGACCGTGCGACGTCCACTCCGAGCAGCCGGGCCCCGGAAGCGGACGCGCCCCGCACCGCGGTGGGCGGGACGGGGCGCGTGTCGGTCATGGTCGTCAGTTCGTCGGGGCGTCGACGCGACCGAGCGAGACGTCGATCATCTCGTCGCGCGGCACGACCTTGACGCGCTCGCGCCCGTCCACCGCGCCGAGCGCCTGCTCGTGGGTGTCGAGGTGGTGCCAGCCCTCGAGGTCGGTGTACTCGACACCGCGCTCGCGGAGCAGGGCCGGGATCGCCTCGTCGGAGGGGGCCTCCGGCGTCCACCAGCTCGCCTGGTCGTTGACGATGTGCTGCACGGTCTCCATCGCGTCGGACTTGGTGTGTCCGATGAGGCCGACCGGTCCACGCTTGATCCAGCCGGTGGCGTACACACCGGGGATCTGCTGGTTGTCGTCGTCGAGGACCTGGCCCTCGTGGTTCGGGATCACGCCGTGCCGCTCGTCGAACGGCAGACCGGGCAGCGGCGAACCGAAGTACCCGACCGCGCGGTAGGCGGCCTGGATCGGGATCTCGCGGATCTCGCCGGTGCCCTCGACGCCGCCCTCGCCGTTCGGGCGCGTGCGCTCGTACCGGATGGCGGTCAGCTTGCCCTGCTCGTCGCCGACGAACTCGATCGGCTTCGCGTAGAAGTGCAGGTGCAGGCGGCGGCTGGCCTGTCCGACCTCACGCGTGCGCCACTGCTCGAGGACACGGTTGATCACCATGACCTGCTTGTTCGTCGCGATCGCGGTCTTCGACGCCTCGTCGTGGTCGAAGTCCTCGTCGTAGACCACCATGTCGACGTCACGGACCTCGCCCAACTCGCGGAGCTCGAGCGGCGTGAACTTCACCTGCGCGGGGCCGCGGCGGCCGAAGACGTGCACGTCGGTGACGGGCGACGCCTTGAGGCCCTCGTAGACGTTCGCCGGGATCTCGGTCGGCAGCAGGTCGTCGGCGTGCTTCGCGAGGATGCGCGAGACGTCGAGGGCGACGTTGCCGACGCCGATCACCGCGACGCTCTCGGCGTTCAGCGGCCAGGTGCGCGGGACGTCGGGGTGGCCGTCGAACCAGCTCACGAACTCGGCTGCGCCGTACGAGCCGTCGAGGTCGATGCCGGGGATGTCCAGGTCGGCGTCCTTGATCGCACCGGTCGAGAAGACGACCGCGTTGTAGTGCTTCTTCAGGTCGTCGAGTGTGATGTCCTCGCCGTAGCGGACGTTGCCGAACAGCCGGACGACGCCGCGGTCGAGGACGTCGCGCAGGGCGTTGATGATGCCCTTGATGCGGGGGTGATCGGGGGCGACGCCGTACCGGACCAGGCCGTACGGCGCGGGGAGCTGTTCGAACAGGTCGATCGACACGTCGTAGCCGTGGGCCTCGCGCAGCAGGATGTCCGCGGCGTAGATGCCGGCGGGGCCGGCGCCGACGATGGCGAGTCGGAGGGTGGGCACTGATCGTCTCCAGTTCGTTCGGGTGGGGGTTCCCGGGGCCTCCTGACCGGGTCGCCGTGGCGGCCCGTGCCGGGAGGGGGTGTTCAGCGGCTTCGGTCGACGACGGAGTCGGCGAAGCGGGTGAGTGCCCGTTTCACCGTGCCGTCGGGCAGCGGGGCGAGTGCGTCCACGGCTTCGCGGGCCCAGGCGACGGCGACCGCACGGGTCGCGGCGGTGGCCTCGTGCTCGCGGAGTGCGGCGACGGCCGACTGGTACGGCGCGGAGTCGACCACGTCGTCGGGCGCACCGTTCACGTCGCGCTCGATGCGTTCGACGAGGTGCTGCGCGGACGGGTCGGTCGCGGCCATCCGTCGGAGTTGCAGGACGGGCAGGGTGTCGACGCCGGCACGCAGGTCGTTGCCGGCGATCTTGCCGGTCTTGTCCGTCGCCGGGGCGAGGTCGATGACGTCGTCGACGAGCTGGAAGGCCACGCCGACCTTCTCGCCGAACGTGCCCACCGCGTCGAGGTACGCGCGGTCGGCTCCGGAGAACATCACGCCGGCGCGGGCGGCGGTGGCGATGAGGGAGCCCGTCTTGTCGCTGAGCACCTGGATGTAGTGCTCGAGCGGGTCGTCGTCGGGCTGCGGGCCGGTGGTCTCGTGCAGCTGCCCCATGCAGAGGCGCTGGAAGGTCTCGGCCTGCATCCGGATGCCCTCGGTGCCGAGGTCGGCGGTGATCAGGCTGGCGCGGGCGAACAGCAGGTCGCCGGTCAGGATCGCCACGTTGTTGCCGTAGGTGATCTGCGCGGCCGGGACCCCGCGACGGACGGGCGCTTCGTCCATGACGTCGTCGTGGTACAGCGATGCCAGGTGCGTGGTCTCGATGCTCACCGCGGCCTTGACCACGGCGTCGGTCACACCGTCGCCGAGCTGCGCGATGAGGAGCGTGAGGGTCGGGCGGATGCGCTTGCCGCCTGCCGACAGCAGGTACCGGCTGGTGGTGTCGGCGAGGGTGTCGGTGGACCGCATGGCGTCCTCGAGCCCCTGCTCGACGAGCTCGAGCCCGTCGTCGACAGCGGAGATGAAGCGTCGGTCGGCGGGCGTGGCGAACAACCGCTCGCCGATGCCCAGCGACGCGCGCAGGCTCGGCGCGCGACGTGCGACCGGGACGCTCGGATTCAAGTGCTGCTCCGTCTTCGGGGGTGGTGACCGGTCAGTCGGCGGCCGGGTCGACGCGCGGCTGCTCGCCGGTGTTCTGGTGGTCACGGCGAGCCTTCGCACGCCGTGCCGCGGACTCGCGCACCGTGTCGGCGACGGGCTTGCGGCCACGGTGCAGTGCGACGATACCGGCCGTCAGGTTGCGGTAGGCGACCACCGAGAACCCGACACCGCGCAGCCACTGGGTCAGCACCTGCTGGTCCGGCCAGGCGTCGATCGACTCGGCGAGGTAGCGGTAGGCGGCCGGGTTGCTGCTCGAGAGCCGCGCGATGCCCGGGAGCACGCGCTTCAGGTAGGTGCCGTAGCCGAAGCGCAGCAGGGCGCGGGGCGGCGTCGAGAACTCACAGATGACGACACGACCGCCGGGCTTCAGGACACGCAGCATCTCGGCGAGCGCCTGCTTCGGGTCGTTCACGTTGCGCAGCCCGAAGGAGATCGTGACCGCGTCGAACGTGTCGTCGTCGAACGGGAGCTGCTCGGCGTCCCCCTCGACGAAGGTGATCTCGGGGTGGCGTTCGCGACCGACGGCGATCATGCCCGCGGACAGGTCGAGCGCGGTGACCTCGGCGCCCTTCTTGGCGAAGGCCGCCGCGCTGGTCCCGGTGCCCGCGGCGATGTCGAGGACCTTCTCGCCGGGCTGCGGGTCGACCGCACGCACGGTCGCGACGCGCCACAGCGGGGCGTTGCCCGCCGAGAGGATGTCGTTCGTGAGGTCGTACTTGGCCGCGACGTCGTCGAACATCGCCGCCACCTCGTCCGGGCGCTTGTTCAGGTCCGCTCTGCTCACGCGCTCAATCCTAGAGGTCCCGACCGAGCGTTCACCGGACTCGCAGCCACCCGGGCGGTGCGCGACGGGTGCGGGCAGCCGCTCCGGGCGGACACCGGGGGCGCGCGGCCCGTCCACCGACCGCGCGTAGCATCGGAGCCGTGACCCGAACCACCACGGCGGCGCCCCCGCTGACGGTCTCGACCCGGATCCTCGACGACCCGGGCGCCGTCCTCCGCCACACCCTCCGCGACCGTCCCCTCGCCTTCGTCCGGAACGGCGACGGCATCGTCGGCATCGGTGAGGCGCTCCGGTTCACGTTCACCGGCCCGGACCGGATGCGCGACGCGGCAGCGGTCTGGCGCAGCGTCGTCGAGACCGCCACCGTCGACGACCCGGTGCAGTTGAGAGGCTCGGGGCTCGTCGCGTTCGGCTCGTTCGCGTTCGCCGACGACTCCGCCGACGAGAGCGTGCTCATCGTGCCGCGCGTGGTCCTCGGTCGTCGCCGGGGCAAGGCGTGGCTGACCGCGATCGACACCACGGCCGGCGCGGAACCCCTGGCGTTCACGCGGACCTCGGTCCCGGTCCCCCACGTCGGCCCGCACGTGTCCGTCGCCCTGCGCCCCGGTCGCATCGACGAGGACACCTACGCCGCCAACGTGTCCGAGGCCGTCCGCCGCATCGTGGCCGGGGGCGCCCAGAAGGTGGTGCTCGCCCGCGACCTCGTCGGCACGCTCCCGTCGGGAGCCGATCGACGAGCGGTCCTGCTCGACCTCGCCGCCGCCTACCCGCAGTGCGTGACCTTCGCGGTCGACGGGCTGGTCGGTGCCACCCCGGAGACCCTCGCCCGCACCGACGGCACCCGGTTGACCGCCCGGGTGCTCGCCGGCAGTGCAGCCCGGGGCGCCGACGAGGTGTCCGACCGTGCCGCCGCCGAGGCCCTGGCCACCAGCGCCAAGGACGTCGAGGAGCACGCGTTCGCGATCGACAGCCTGCTCGCTGCGCTCGCCCCGCTCGCGACGGACCTGCGCGCCGACGCCGAACCGTTCCGGCTGCAGCTGCCGAACCTGTGGCACCTGGCCACGGACGTGCAGGCCACCCTGCCGCTCGACACCACCTCGCTCGACGTCGCCGACGCCCTGCACCCGACGGCCGCGGTCGCCGGCACCCCCACGGACGTCGCGGTGCGGCTGGTCGCCGAACTCGAGGGCGTCGACCGTGGTCGGTACGCCGGGCCGGTCGGCTGGATGAGCGCGACGGGCGACGGCGAGTGGATGCTCGCACTCCGCAGCGCACGCATCGACGACGACGGCACCGTGCGGGCCTGGGCGGGCGCCGGGATCGTCGCCGGGTCGGAGCCGGCTCGCGAGGTCGCCGAGACGGCCCTGAAGTTCCGCCCGATCACGGACGCGCTGGCCTGACGCGAGGCCGCGCCCGCCTCACGCGAGGCCGCGCCGTCCGACGCGTGTCAGTCGGCCAGCGGCACCTCGATGACGACCCGCTCGGCCGGGTCCGTGAGCACCCGTTCGAGGTCACCCCACGTCGCCGCCCGTCGGTACTCCCACCCGAGCCCGGTGACGACCCGTTCGAGGTCCACGTGCTGCGGGGTCGACATCATCCGTCGCATGTCCGCGTCCGGGGTGGTCTTCGCGACCTCGAGCCCACGGAAGATCGCCCCGCCGTGGTCGTTGCCGACGACGACCTGCACCCGGTGGGTGCGCTCCTCGGTGCCGGTGACGAACGCGCCGAGGTCGTGCAGCAGCGTCAGGTCGCCGAGGAGCACCCGCGTGGTGCCGACCGAGGCCGACGACTGCTCGAGCGCCGCGGCGATGCCGAGCGCGGTCGAGACGGTGCCGTCGATGCCGGCGAGCCCGCGGTTCGCGTGCACCCGGATCTTCTTGCCGAGCACCCGGGCGTCGGCTTCACGGATGAGCTGCGAGGCCCCGAGCACCAGGCGGTCGTGCGGCCACGTCACGCCCCACACGGCGTCGGCGAGCATGGCCCGGTCGACGGGGCGGCGACGGAGCGCGACCTCGTCACGGAGGAACCTGTTGCGCTCGGCGCGGTCGGCGGAGCGCTTCGCGTCGAGGTCCGGGCCGGCGTCGCCGTCCCCCAGGACGTGCCGGCTCGCACCGACCCAGCGGCCCACCCACGCGCGGTGTTCCGGGCGGGTGCGGCCCGTCACGCGGACGTCGGACACGAAGGTGGTCAACGATTCGCTGGGCCCACGCCGCCGGTTCCCGGGCGACGCGCCAGCGGCGTCCGGGCCGTGCCGGTGGGGAGAGGCGCGGGCCGGGTCGAAGGGGTCGGCCGCCGGTCCGCGGACGACGATCGTCTCGACCCCGTCGCGCTGCAGGAGCGTGGGGACCTCTCTGCTGAGGGTCGGGTGGCCGAGCACGACGACCCGGCGGACGGCGCCGCCGTGGTCCGGGTCGCGCAGGAGTTCCCGGTAGGCCACGACGAGGTTGCGCCCGAAGCGTGCACCGCTCGAGACCTCGGCGAGGAGCGGTGCCCCGAGTTCCCAGGCGATCCGTTCGGCGTCCTCGCCCGCGTCGTGCCCGGCGATGACGACCGTGCCCGGCTCGTCGTCCGGGGTGAGTTCGGCGACCGGCAGCCCGGTGTGCGCCCGGCGGGTGGCGAACGCGAGGTCGATCTCGTCGTCGGGGACGGGTGTGACGTGCTCATCGGCGAGCCCGGCGGACAGCGGCTCGCGGAACGCGACGTTGAGCTGTGCCGGACCCGGCTGCCCCGTGTGGCCGGCAGCGGCGGCGACCGTCTGTCGGGCGAGGGTGCGCAGGGTGTCACGGACCGAGGCGTCGACACCGTGGGCCGACGGGGCCTCGACGTCGCGGACGAAGGCGACGGCCTGGCCGAAGATCCCGGGCTGCACCGTGGTCTGGTTGCTGCCGATGCCGCGGAGTTCGTCCGGCCGGTCAGCGCTGAGCACGATCATCGGCACGCCGGAGTGGTGTGCCTCGAGCACGGCGGGGTGCAGGTTCGCCACCGCGGTGCCCGACGTCGTCACCACCGCGGCCGGTCGGTGCGTCTCGACCGCGAGCCCGAGGGCGAAGAACCCGGCCGTCCGCTCGTCGAGCCGGACGTGCACGGTGAGCCCGCCGGCACGCTCGAGGGCGACCGCGGCGAGGGCGAGGGCCTGTGACCGGGAACCGGGGCTCACCACGACGTCCGTGACGCCGGCGCGGACGAGTTCCTGCAGGAGCGCGAGCGCGGTGTCGGTCGCCGGGCTGCCGGAACCGACGGAGCCGTCAGCGATCGGTGCGGCCGTCGTCGTCTCGGTCGTGGAACTGGTCTTCGAGGTCTCGGAGGGTCGCGTCGTCCTGGTCCTTGTCCGTGAGGGTGTCGCCCGGCTCCGGCGTGGTGCCGAGGAAGTCCGGGTCGTCTTCGGGTCCACGGTACCGGGCGGACGGACCGGGGCCGGCAGCCGGGGTACGACCGAGCAGGAACCAGAGGACCCCGCCGAGGACGGGCAGGACGATCACGAGCAGGAGCCACACGCCGCGGCGCAGGGATCGGACACGCTGACGCGGCATCGTCCCGCAGTCGATGGCCGCGTACACCGTGAAGGCGACGGCGGCCACGGCGACGATCAACCACAAGCGGACCATGCGGTGAAGTCTAGGTCGCGACCCTGTGATGCCCCTGCCGGTCGACCCTCCGTAGACTCACCGTGTGAAAGCGTGGCTCCTGTACACCCTGGCTCGGCTCGGCATCTTCGCGGTGGCGCTCGTGCTCCTCCTGCTCCTGACGCCGCTGAAGTGGTACTGGGCGACGATCATCGCCGCCCTGGTGGGGCTGCTCATCTCGTACATCGCACTGTCCGGACTACGCACGCAGGTCGCCCTGAGCCTGGCGAACCGCCGTGGCGCCCCGGAGCGCGACGCCGACTCGGACTTCGAGGACGACTTCGTCGACGCCGCGGACTCCGATGCCTCCGCCGCCCCGGTCGTCCGCCCCGTGTCCGATGCCGACCGGCACGAGGCCCGTCGGGACACCGAGGCCGACTGACCTGACCGAGCGCTCCTACGGCTGGACGGCCAGGGTGATCCCGAGCACCACGCCGAACGCCAACGAGGCGAACGACGAGAGCTGCAGCGCCGTGATGAGCTCGCGGGGCTTGCGCGACGACACCCCGATCGCGAGCGCCGGCAGTGCCAGCAGCAGCGAGAAGTACGTGAAGCCGGTCCGGAAGTAGAGCAGCACGAACCAGAGCAGCACGACGTACGGCAGCATCAGGAACAGGCCGTAGAGCACGCGGGCCACGGGGCGTCCGACGACCACCGCGAGCGTGCGCTTGCCCGCCAGCTGGTCCTCGTCGATGTCGCGGATGTTGTTCACAATCAGCACCGCGCAGGCGAAGAACCCGGCGGCGACCGCGGCGGCCCAGCCACTGACCGTGACCTCGCGGATCTGCACGAACTGCGTGCCGAGCACGGCGACCAGGCCGAAGAACACGAAGACGAAGACCTCGCCGAGGGCGTTGTACCCGTAGGGCTTCTTGCCGCCGGTGTAGAACCAGGCGGCGACGATGGCCGCAGCCCCGACGAGCAGCAGCCACCACAGCTGGGTGAGCAGCACGATGACCAGGCCCGCGACCGCCGCCAGGCCGAAGAACGTCAGGGCGACGGTGAGCACGGTCCGGGGCTTGGCCAGGCCGGCTCCGGTGAGTCGTGCCGGGCCGACGCGGTACTGGTCGGTGCCGCGGACGCCGTCGGAGTAGTCGTTGCTGTAGTTCACGCCGATCTGCAGGAACAGCGCGACGGCCAGGGCGAGCAGCGCGACGGCGAGGTGGCCGTCCTTCGCCAGGTAGTCACCGAAGTCGCCGGGCTCACCGCTGTCGACGAACGCGACGGCGGTGCCCAGCACCACCGGGACGACGCCCAGGGTCAGGGTGCGCAGACGTGCGCCACCGATCCAGTCGCGCGCGGTCGCCTTCCGCTTGGTGCGGGCGGGGGCAGCGGCCTTCGCCGGGTTGCCGGACCGGCCCTGCTTCTGCGTCGAGTTCTTCGTTCGTGCCACGAGCACCGATCTTATTGCCGACGCGGGGTGCGACGGCTCGCAGCTCCTACCGACCGCCGTCGGCGAGCGCCTGCACGGCCCGACGGTCGGGTTTGCCCGACGCCAGCATCGGGATCCGGTCCACCACGACCACGTCCGCCGGGCGGGCAGCACGGCCGAGGGCTGCTCCGACGCTGGCGCGCACGACGTCGAGGTCGAGCGGCCGCTCGGTGACGACGATCGGGACCTCACCCCACTCCCCCGCGGCACGACGTGTGACGACGGCGCCCTCGTGCCCGGGCAGACCACGGACGAGCCGTTCGACGGCGCCGAGCTGGACCTTCTCGCCGCCGGAGATCACGACGTCGTCGAGGCGTCCGAGCACGCGGACCACGCCGTCGGACAGGGACGCCGTGTCCCCGGTCCGGTACCAGCGCAGCCCGTCCCGTTCGACGAAGGCCGACGCCGTGCGGGTGTCGTCGTCCAGGTACCCCTCGGCGAGCATCGGTCCGGCCAGGTGCAGTTCGCCGTCGACCAGCGCCGTGCGCACCGTGCCGAACGGGACGCCGTCGTACACGCATCCGCCGCTCGTCTCGCTCGCGCCGTACGTCGTCACGATCCGGACGCCGGCGTCGAGCGCGCGCTGCCGGAGCGGGGTCGGCGTCGCCTGTCCGCCGACGAGGACCGCGTCGAACCGGGCGAGCGCCCGGGTGGCGTCCGGGTCGTCGAGCACCCGCGCGAGCTGGACCGGCACCAGCGAGGTGTAGCGACGCGGGGCCGCCGGACCGGTGACGAGCCGGTCGGCCGCCTCGGTGAACGCGGCGGCCGTGAAGTGCCCGGGGGGCACCACGACCGGGTCGGTGCCCGCGGTGATCGAGCGGGTCAGGACGTTGAGGCCGGCGATGTAGTGCGTCGGCAGCGCGAGCACCCAGCGCCCGGGCCCACCGAGCGCCGCGTCCGCCGCGGCGGCACCGGCGAGCAGTGCCTCCGACGAGAGCGCCACGCGCTTGCCGGTCCCGGTGGACCCGCTCGTCTCGACCACCAGGGCGACCGCCTGACGGACCTCGGCCGGGGGCGGAGCCGGCAGCGCCGGGGCCCCCTCGGCGACGGGGAGCAGGGCGGGGCCGCCGGCGAGCGCCGCCTCCAGGGAGCGCAGCACGGCCATCGGGTCCGACGTGCCGGTCGCGGCCAGCGGACGGGGCATCAGTAGTGCCAGGGGAACGCGGTCCACTCCGGGGCGCGCTTCTCGAGGAACGAGTCGCGACCCTCGACCGCCTCGTCGGTACCGTACGCCAGCCGCGTCGCCTCGCCGGCGAACACCTGCTGGCCGACCATGCCGTCGTCCACGGCGTTGAACGCGTACTTGAGCATCCGGATCGCCGTCGGGGACTTGCCGAGCACGATCTCACCCCAGCGGATCGCCTCGCGCTCGAGGTCCTCGTGGGGCACGACGGCGTTCACGGCACCCATCTCGTACGCGCGCTGTGCCGAGTACTCCTGCGCGAGGAAGAAGACCTCGCGCGCGAACTTCTGACCGATCTGCTCGGCGTAGTAGGCGCTGCCGTAGCCGCCGTCGAACGAACCGACGTCGGCGTCGGTCTGCTTGAACTTGCCGTGCTCAGCGCTCGCGATGGTGAGGTCGCAGATGGCGTGCAGCGAGTGTCCGCCGCCGGCCGCCCACCCGGGGACGACCGCGATGACGACCTTCGGCATCATCCGGATGAGGCGCTGGACCTCGAGGATGTGCAGCCGCCCCATCGACGCCTGCGCGGCCGAGGGGTCGACACCCTCCGGCGGTGCGCCCTCGTCACCGACGTACTGGTAGCCGCTGCGCCCGCGGATGCGCTGGTCCCCGCCGGAACAGAACGCCCAGCCGCCGTCCTTCGGGCTCGGGCCGTTACCGGTCAGCAGGACGACGCCGACACGGGGGTCCTGACGGGCGTCGTCGAGGGCGCGGTAGAGCTCGTCGACCGTGCGCGGACGGAAGGCGTTCCGGACCTCGGGACGGTCGAAGGCGACCCGGACGATGCCCTTCGAGACGTGCTTGTGGTAAGTGATGTCCGTGAACTGCTCCGCGATCGGAGCCGTGGTCCAGACGTCGGGGTCGAACAGGTCGGAGACGGGAGCAGCCATGCTCCCAACGTACCGCCGGACCTGGGCCCGGTCAGGCGCCCATGTCGGTCAGGATCTCCGGCGCGACGAACACCATGATCACGATGAGGATGACCGGGTTCGCGAAGAACGCCAGGACGACCCCGACGGCGCCGTACCAGCGGCCGAACGAGCCGACGGCCGCGACGAATCCGAGCACGGCGGCGATGAGCGTCAGGAACACGACGACGAAGCAGATGCCGAACGCGAAGTTCGTGTCACCGCCCATGAACACGGCGAAGGCGCTGGCGTCCACCGCGGCGGACACCACTGCGAGGCCGAGGGCGATCTTGCCGACGACGGGGTTGCGGCGCTTCTTGGCGCCGGTCTGCCGCACGTCGACGGTGTTGCGCTGCATGAGCCGGGCGAAGTCGTCGCCGTCGCGGGCCGGAGCGGCGGCCGAGCGCGCGACCGCGGGTCGTCCGGCACCGGGTGCCGCAGGCTGTCCGGCACGCGCCGGGTCGGACGGGCGCTGCGATGCACGCTGCTGTGCTGCGCGCTGCCGCGGATCCACCGCCACCGAGCCTCCCTCGTTCCGGGTCGTTCCCCTCGCCGACCGGAGCCGACCGATGCATGCTAATGCCCTGCCCTGGCGGTCCCCTCCGAGGAACCGGCGGGCCCCCTGGGCGCGGTGGCAGGATGGCGGACGTGCTCCCCGACCTCGCCGATCTCCTCGCCGACGCGCACGTCGTGGCCCTGCCGATGCGGGTGCGGTTCCGCGGCATCACCACGCGCGAGGCCGTCGTGCTCCGCGGCCCGTCCGGCTGGACCGAGTTCTCGCCCTTCGTCGAGTACGACGACACCGAGGCCGCCGCCTGGCTGCGGGCGACCGTCGACTTCGGATGGACGGACCACGAGCCCGCCGCCGAGTCCGTGCCGGTCAACGCCACCGTCCCGGCGATCGCCGCCGAGGACGTCGCCGACCTGCTCGCCCGGTACCCCGGCTGCACCACGGCCAAGGTCAAGGTCGCCGAACCCGGCACGACCGTCGACGACGACGTCGCCCGGGTCGCCGCCGTCCGCCGGGTCATGGGACCAGAGGCCGCCGTGCGGGTCGACGCCAACGGCCTGTGGAGCGTCGAGCAGGCCGCCGTGGCGCTCGAGCGGCTCGCGGCGTTCGACCTGCAGTACGCGGAACAGCCGTGCGCGACGGTGCCCGAGCTCGCCGAGCTGCGATCGCGGATCACCGGGCTCGGCGTCCGGGTCGCCGCGGACGAGAGCGTCCGGAAGGCGAGCGACCCCCTCGCCGTCGCCCGTGCCGGCGCCGCGGACGTGCTGGTCGTGAAGGCGCAGCCGCTCGGGGGGATCACGGCGGCGCGCGCCGTCATCGCCGACGCCGGGCTGCCGTGCGTCGTCTCCAGTGCGCTCGACACCTCGGTCGGGCTCGGGATGGGGGCGTTCCTCGCCGCCGCGGCGATGACACCGGGCTACGCGGCGGGGCTCGGGACGGCCGCGATGTTCGCCGGGGACGTCACCGTGGAACCGCTGCTGCCGGTCGGCGGTCGGGTGCCGGTGCGCCGGGTCGACGTCGCGCCGGAGCTGGTGGAGCGGTACGCCGCGTCGCCGGAGCGCACGGCGTGGTGGCGTGAGCGGGTGGCCCGTGTGCACGCCGTGCTCGCCGGGCTCGCCGCCTAGGCCCGGTCGCACGACGCCGTCGTTCCCCTTCGACGCCGCCGAGTCATCGAGACGCCACCGAAATCGGCGGTGTCTCGCCAACACGACGGCGTCTTCCTGGTCCTGCACGCGACCGAACGACGGACGGGAGGCACGGTGCCAGCTGGCACCGTGCCTCCCGTCCGGTCGTGGTCGCGACCAGGGCCGCCTCAGCGACCCACGTGCATCACAGACCCGAGTAGCTGTGCAGGCCCTTGAAGAAGACGTTCACGACCGAGAAGTTGAACATCACCGCGGCGAAGCCGATGAGGGCCAGCCAGGACGAGCGCGCGCCGCGCCAGCCACGGGTCGCCCGGGCGTGGATGTAGCCCGCGTAGACGACCCAGATGATGAAGGTCCAGACCTCCTTCGTGTCCCACCCCCAGTAACGGCCCCAGGCGCGCTCTGCCCAGATCGCACCGGCGATGAGGGTGAAGGTCCAGAGGACGAAGCCGACGAGCAGGACGCGGTAGGTCAGGACCTCGAGCCGGTCGGCGTCGGGCAGCGTCGCCATGAAGCGGAGCTTGCTCGAGGCCGTGCGGCCCTGGCGGTACGTCTGCACGAGCTGCGCCACCGCGAGGCCCGCGCCGAGGGCGAAGAACCCGGTGCCGGCGATCGCCACGAAGACGTGGATGACGAGCCAGTACGACTGCAGGGCGGGCTGCAGCGGGACGACGGGGACCCAGTAGTTCACCGTCGCGATGCCGAGCAGGATGATCGTCAGGCCCGTGATGAAGACGCCGAGGAACTTCAGGTTCTGCCAGAACTGCACGAGCAGGAAGATCAGGGTGATCAGCGCCGTGCCGGTCAGCGAGAACTCGAACATGTTGCCCCACGGCACACGGTCGGCCGCGATGCCGCGGAGCACCACCGAGGCGACGTGCAGGACGAGCGCGAGGATGGTCATCGCCATGCCGACGCGCTCGAACTTCGTGCCGCGGCCGGCGGAGCCGCCCGACGGCGGTGCGGCGACCTGCTCGAGCACGACGGTGCCACCACGCACGGTCGCGACCGTCTTCGCTCCGCGCGCGGATGCAGCGCTGGACGCGTCGGCCGAGCCGTCGTCGGCGCCGGCGTTCTTCGCCGCGGCCGTGACCTCGCCGGAGCGTTTGGCCATGTCGAGGGCGAACGAGATGAACGCGATCACGTACACCGCCATCGCGGAGTACGTCAGCACGACCGAGTAGGTCGCGAGGTTCGTGGTCATGTCGTTCACTGGGGCATCCTAACTCCGAGGTCCGACGTGTGGCGCTGTGCGAGGTCCGCGACGGCCCGCTCGAGGTTCGGGTCCTCGCCACGGGCGAGGCCCGCGTACTCGAGGTCGTACTCGCCGCCCGCCGTGTCCTTGCGCGGGACGACCTTCACCCAGACGCGCCGGCGCGGGACGAACAGCGAGGTGAGCAGGCCGAGGGTGGAGAGCAGGGCGAACCCGCCCACCCAGAGCTGCGACGGGTCGTGGTGGACGTCGAGGGAGACGTACCGCTTCACGCCGTCGAACGTGATCGACCCCGCGCCGTCGGGGAGCTTCTTGGTCTGACCGGGCTCGAGCGCGATGCTCGCGGTGTCCGACTGGCGACCGGCGATCTGGTCCAGCCCCTTGGTGTCGAGCGTGTACACGCTCTGCGGCACACCGCTGTCGAGCCCGAGGTCACCCGTGTAGACCTGCAGCGTCAGCAGCGGGTTCTGGGTGTCCGGGTACGCGCTCGTGTACGCACCGCTGGCCAGCTTCGAGGCCGTCGGGTAGAAGAACCCGACCATGCCGAGCTGGTCCGGCTTCGAGTCCGGCACCTTGATGACGCCGGTGGAGGTGTAGTTCGCGTCCTCGGGCAGGAACGGCACGACGTCCTTGAACGCCACGTTGCCGTCACCGTCACGCACCGTGACCTGCATCGCGTAGCCGTTGCCGAGCAGGTAGACGTTCGTGCCGCCGACGTGCAGCGGCTCGTTCACGCCGAGGCGGCTGGTCTTCGGTTCGCCGCCCTTCTCGGTGCTCGTGACGGTGGCCGAGTAGTCGAGTGCCTGGCCGAGGGCATCGAGGTTGCGCTCCTCGTACTTGGTCACGAACTTGTCGAGGGTCAGGTTGTAGCCCTTGAGGTCGGTCTGCTGGAACCAGCGCCCCGGGTTGAACGAGTCGTACGAGCCGAGCACGTTCGAGAACGTCTGGCCCTCGACCAGCAGGCGCTGGCCGGTGAACCCGAACCCACCACCGACGCCGACCGCCAGCAGCACGCCGACGAGCGCCGAGTGGAACACCAGGTTGCCGGTCTCGCGCAGGTAGCCGCGCTCCGCGCTCACCGAGTCGCCGAACCGCTCGACGCGGTACCCGGAACGCTTCAGGAGCGCCATCGCGCGCGTCACCGCGTGCTCGGTGGACGGGAGGCCCGTGGCCGGGTCGATCCCGGTGGCCCCGTCGATCATCGCGTCCGGCTGCACCGCGACGGTGCGGAAGCCCGCCAGTCGCGTCAGGCGCGCGGGCGTCCGGGGCGGTCGGGTGCGGAGCGCCTGCCAGTGATGCCTGGTCCGCGGGACGATGCAGCCGATCAGCGAGACGAAGAGCAGCAGGTAGATCGCCGAGAACCACACGGAGGTGTAGGTGTCGAAGACCTGCAGCTTGTCGAGGACCGGGTAGAGCTGGGGGTGGTCCGCCTTGTACTGCACGACGCCGTTCGGGTCGGCGGTGCGCTGCGGCACGAGCGAGCCCGGGATCGCCGCGAGGGCGAGCAGCATGAGCAGGAACAGCGCGGTGCGCATGCTCGTCAGCTGCCGCCAGAAGAACCGGAGGTACCCGACGACGCCGAGCTTCGGCTGGTTGACGCCGCCGTCGGTGGGGCCGGAGCCGTCGACGTGGTCGGACGGCCGCTGCGGGTCCGAAGCGGTGTCGGCCCCGTCGCCTGCGCCCGTGGGGATGTTCTCGTTCGGGTCAGACCGCGGGGACAAAGCTCTGGATCACCGCCCCGACGCTCGACATGACGGCCGACCAGATACCGGTGACCATGAGCAGACCGATGACGATCAGGATCGCTCCTCCGATGATGTTGACGGTGCGCATGTGCCGCTTCACCGCCGAGATGGCGCCCGTGGCCCAGCCGGCGCCGAGGGCGACGAGGACGAACGGGATGCCGAGCCCGAGGCAGTACGCGACCCCGAGCCACATGCCCTGCCAGGCGCTGCCCGACTGGACACTGAGCAGGTTGATGGCCGCCAGGGTCGGGCCGAGGCACGGGGTCCAGCCGAGGCCGAACACGATGCCGAGCAGGGGGGCGCCGAGGAGCCCGGTGGCCGGGGTCCAGCTGGGCTTGATGGTGCGCTGCAGGAACGTGAACCGACCGACGAACACCAGGCCCATCGCGATCACGACGACCCCGAGGATCTGCGTGATGAGGTCGCGCCACCGCACGAGCCAGAAGCCGAGCGCGCCGAACACCGTCGTGTACGCAACGAAGACCGCGGTGAACCCGGCGATGAACAGCAGCACGCCGAGCACCACACGACCCCGACGCTGCCCGCCCTCGGCGACACCGCCGACGTACCCGAGGTACCCCGGCACGAGCGGCAGCACGCACGGGGACAGGAACGACACGAGCCCGGCGAGCGCCGCCACGGGCAGCGCCACGGCCATCTGGCCGCTCAGGATCGCGTCGGCGAAGGGGTTGGATGTCACGGGTCAGGAGGCCTTGCCGGCGTCGAGCTCGTCGCTGACCAGGGTCTGCAGGATGCTCGTGCCGTCGATCGCGCCGAGGACCCGGGCAGCCACGCGCCCCTTGGTGTCGAGGACGATCGTGGCCGGGACCGCGTTCGGGGCGATCTGCCCGGACATCGCGAGCTGCATCGTGCCCGACCGCTGGTCGAGGACCGTCGGGTACTGCACGTCGAAGGTGCGCTCGAAGGCGGCGGCGGTCTGTGCCTCGTCGCGGACGTTGACGCCGATGAAGGCGACGTCGTCGTCGTCCGCGTAGTCCTCGTGCACCTGGTTGAGGTACTTCGCCTCGGCGCGGCAGGGCGGGCAGCTGGCGTACCAGAAGTTCAGGACGACGACCTTGCCCCGGAGGTCCTCGGACGAGACGGTGTCGCCGTTCGAGTCCTCGGCCCGGAACGTGACCGGGTCGGTGCGGTCCTTCGCGGAGACCTCGGTCACGGCGCCGTCACCCGAGATGTAGTTCTGGGTCGTGCCGTTGCCGTACTGCTTCGCGAGTCCGCCGCTGTCCGACGAGCAGCCGGACAGCACGAGTGCGGCGGCGATCGCCGTCGCCGCGAGGACCGCGAACCGCTTGCTGGTGACGCTCACGCTGCTCGTGCTGTTCACACTGCTCCTTCGTCGACGGCGGTCGCGCGCAGTTCCTGCGCGGGGTCCGCGTACCCGACCTCGGTGAACCGACCGGTCGACGTGGCGGGCACACGTTCGACGGTGGTGATGCTCGACAGGTCGCACCGACGCTTGCGCGGGTCGTGCCACAGGGGCTCCCCCGCGAGCTTGCGGTGGACCATCCAGATCGGCAGCTGGTGGCTGACCAGGACGACGTCGCCCTCGTCCACGCTCTCCCACGCCGTGGTCATCGCCGCGAGCATGCGGTTGGCGATCGACTCGTACGCCTCCCCCCAGCTCGGACGCAGCGGGTTCGCGATCCACGGCCACTCTGCCGGACGGCCGAGCGATCGCTTCGTGAACCCGGGAGGCTGCCCCTCGTACCGGTTCGTCGGCTCGATCAGGCGCTCGTCGAGCGTCACGTCGAGCCCGTACGCCGCCGACCACGGTGCGGCGGACTCCTGGGTGCGCTGCAGCGGGGACGCGACGATCCGACGCACGTCGACACCGGCGTCCTTCCAGGCGGTGGCGGAGGTCTGGGCCATCCGCGTGCCGAGGTCGCTCAGTCCGAAGCCCGGGAGCCGGCCGTACAGGACGCGGCCCGGGTTGTGCACCTCACCGTGCCGGACGAGGTGGAGTCGGGTCGCGGGCATGGGTTCCAGTGTAGGTCGCCCCGCGGTTCCCACCGGCCCCCCAGGGGATTCACCGGATGCGGAAGCGCTCAGCCCCCGAGCTCGCCGGACAGCCGCCCGTGCAGCGCGATCGACCCCGTGTCGAGGTTCACCACCTCGACCGTCGACCCGTGCTTCGCGAACCGCTGTTCGACCCCGTCGAGCGCCGCGACCGTCGACGCGTCGAACACGTGGGCGTCCGACATGTCGATGACCACGTGCTCCGGGTCCTCGGCGTAGGAGAAGCGCGTGACCAGGTCGTTCGACGAGGCGAAGAACAGGGCTCCCCGGACCCGGTACCGCACGGTGCGGTCGTCGATCGGTTCGCGGACGACCGACACGACGTGCGCTACCCGCCGGGCGAACACCAGGGCCGCGACGATGACGCCCACGAACACCCCGGTGGCCAGGTTCTCGGTCGCGACGACGACCACGACCGTGATGAGCATGACCGCGGTCTCGCCGAGCGGCATCCGTCGGAGGGTGCGCGGTCGGATGCTGTGCCAGTCGAAGGTCGCGACGCAGACCATGAGCATGACCGCCGTCAGCGCGGCCATCGGGATCTGCGCGACGAGGTCGTGGAGCACGATCGTCAGGACGAGCACCGAGACGCCGGCCGCGAAGGTCGAGATCCGGGTCCGGGCACCCGCGGTCTTCACGTTGATCACCGTCTGGCCGATCATCGCGCACCCGCCGGTCCCGCCGAAGAACGCGGACGCGATGTTCGCGACGCCCTGGCCCCACGACTCGCGCCACTTGCTCGAGCCGGTCTCCGTGATGGAGTCGACGAGCTGCGCGGTGAGCAGGGTCTCGATCAGGCCGACGACGGCGACCCCGAACGCGTAGGGCGCGATGATCTGCAGCGTCTCGAAGGTGAAGGGGGTGACGATCCCGTTGAAGCCGGGCAGCGCCGTCGGCAGCTCGCCCTCGTCGCCCACCGTCGGCACCGCGATGCTGAAGAGCATCGTGAGGCCGGTGATGACGACCACCGCGATCAGTGGCGCGGGGATCGCCTTCGTCAGGAACGGGAAGCCGACGATGATCACGATGCCGAGGGCTGTCAGCGGCCAGACGATGAGGGGCACGTCGTCCCCGAGCAGGTTCGGCAGCTGCGCCGTGAAGATCAGGATGGCGAGGGCGTTCACGAAGGCGACGTTGACACTGCGCGGGATGAAGCGCATGAGCCGCGCCACCCCCAGGAAGCCGAGCACGAGCTGGAACAGGCCGCCGAGGACGATCGCGGGCACGAGGTACTCGATGCCGTGCTCGCGGACCAGGGGCGCGATGACGAGTGCCACGGAGCCCGCGGCGGCCGAGACCATCGCCGGGCGACCACCGACGATCGAGATCACGATCGCGATGATGACGCTCGAGAACAGGCCGACCGCGGGGTCGACCCCGGCGACGACGGAGAACGAGATCGCCTCGGGGATGAGGGCGAGCGCGGTGACGATCCCCGCCAGGACCTCTCGGGTGAGCATGCGGGGTGAGCGGAGGGCGGCGAGGACGCTCGGGGCCGCCGGCGCGTGTGTGATCACGGACATCGATCGGAACTCTACCCTCACGTGAGGGTAGAGTTGTGCATCGTGAGCCCCAACGACGTCCCCGACACGATGCACATCGGTGAACTCGCCGATCGCGCCGGCATGTCCCTGCGCACGATCCGGCACTACGACGAGGTCGGACTGCTCGTGCCGAGCGGGCGCACCACGGGCGGGTTCCGGGTCTACACCGCACAGGACCTGGAGCGGTTGCTCGTGATCCGCCGGATGAAGCCCCTCGGCTTCACGCTCGACGAGATGGCCGAGCTGCTCCGCGTGGTCGACGCCCTCGCGACGAAGGACCCCGAGGACGAACCAGCGCTGGCGGCCCGCCTCGACGCGTACCTCGAGGACGCCAGAGCCCGCCACGCCAAGCTCGTCGAGCGGGCTGGCATGGCCGAAGAATTCGTCGGCACGCTCGGGTCACTCCGCGCTTCGCTCCCCTGAGCCCTCGAGCACGCCAGCCGCGATGAGGCGGCTCCGTTCCCGCTTGGCCTCGGCCATCTCCTCCATCATCTCCCGCAGCCGATCGTGCTCGGCGATCACCCGACGTGCTCGCCATGGCCGGAACCAGTGCCGTCTGCGCACGTTCGCCTTCCATTCCTCGTCCCGCCGCACGAACAAGGCCTTCACCGGGTCCCGTTGCGTCATGTCTGCTCCTCTTCCGTCACCAGTTCCAGCACGAGCTTGCCGATGACCTCGTCGGCCTCGCGAAGAACCTGCATGTTGTACATCGCTCCCGCGACGAGTCTCCCGATCTCGGCACGACCCACGTCCGCGTCCGTGACGTGGTCGACCACCCAGACGAATCGTGACCAAGCCCGGTCGCGCTGTTCACGCGCGACGTCCCGCCGCCACCGGATGACCGCCCACAGCCCACCGACGACCGCCACGAGCAGCGTGAACGCCGCCGTGGAGAGCGCCGCCACCACCGTCGCGACCGCCGCAGGCGGCCAGGTCGCGAGCTCCCCCGTCCCCGTCCCCACCCGGTCCCCCTCTCGTCCCGCGACCCGGCCACGTCGAGAACGCTACGGAGTCCACGCACGCCGCCACGGGCCTCCCGGCCATCGGTGGACAACGTCGGACGCAGGCGGCCCTGTGGAGGGAGGAGTCCTGCCGCCCACGCCCCTGGACGCAGGCGGTTAGACTCGACCACCGTGATCGAACGCACCCGCATCGCCGACCTGGCAGCCCTCCCCGACGGTCCCGTCTCCGTGGCCGGATGGGTCGAGACCGTCCGAGACCAGAAGAAGGTGCAGTTCGTCGTGCTGCGCGACGAGACCGGCGCCGTCCAGCTCGTGAACCCGGCGACGCGCGAAGCCGAGGACGGCGACGACGCCGCACAGTCTGCCCTCGCGACCACCAACGAGATCTCCGGCCTGGCGCACGGGACCTTCGTGCACGTCACCGGCACGCTGAAGCACGACGAGCGCGTGAAGCTCGGCGGGCTCGAGGTCAAGATCGGTGCACTGCAGGTGGTGAGCGCCGCGATCCCGGAGACCCCGATCGCCGACGACTCGTCGCTCGACAAGCGCCTCGACTGGCGCTTCCTCGACCTGCGCAACCGCAAGCAGAACCTGATCTTCCGCATCCAGACGACGCTGGAGCACGCGTTCCGCACGTACTGGGTCGACCGCGACTACATCGAGATCCACACCCCGAAGCTGATGGCGTCGGCGTCCGAGTCGCGCGCCGAGCTCTTCCAGCTCGAGTACTTCGAGACGACCGCCTACCTGGCGCAGTCCCCGCAGAACTTCAAGCAGATGGCACAGCCGGCCGGCTTCGGTGCCGTGTTCGAGATCGCCGACGCCTTCCGCGCCGACCCGTCGTTCACGAGCCGCCACGCCACCGAGTTCACGAGCGTCGACGCCGAGTTCTCGTGGATCGAGTCCCACGAGGACGTCATGGCGATGCACGAAGAGGTCCTCGTCGCCGGCATCACCGCCGTCAAGGAGAAGTACGGCAAGGACATCGAGGAGGTCTTCGGCTTCGAGCTGCAGGTCCCCGCGACGCCGTTCCCCCGCGTGACGCTGGCCGACGCCCGCAAGATCGTGGCCGACAGCGGCTACGACGTCGTCCGCGCCGACGGCGACCTGGACCCCGAGGGCGAGCGCCGCGTCGCCGCCTGGGCGAAGGAGCACCACGGTTCCGAGTTCGTGTTCGTCACGGAGTACGACGCCTCGATCCGGCCGTACTACCACATGCGGAAGCCGGGCGACCCGTCGGTCACCAACAGCTACGACCTCATCTTCAACGGTGCCGAGATCTCCACCGGTGCCCAGCGTGAGCACCGCGTCGACGTGCTCGAGGCGCAGGCCGTCGAGAAGGGCCTCGACCCGGAAGAGCTCGGCTGGTACCTCGACTTCTTCCGCTACGGCGTCCCGCCGCACGGTGGTTTCGGCATGGGCCTCGCACGCGTGCTGATGCTCATGCTCGGTGAGCCGTCGATCCGCGAGGTCACGTACCTGTTCCGTGGCCCGACGCGCCTGACCCCGTAGGTCCCACGCTGCGCGGCGAGGCCGCGCGCACATGGTGAGCAGCAATGGTCGCCTCCCGATGCGGGAGGCGACCATTGCTGCTCAGGAAGCGCGACGCGAAGCGACGAGCGCGCGGCCGGGAGGCCCGGGTCAGCTCTGCCAGTCGATGGCGGCCCGCGACGTGACCAGTTCGCGGATCTCCGCTGCCGCGGCCTGGTGCTCCGGGTGCACCTGGTAGGCGTCGAGGCCGGCCAGGTCGTCGAAGGTCGCGACCACGGCGACGTCCTGGTTCTTGTCCGGGTACGCGACGTTCTCGACGACCTCGAGCGAGCGGATGGACTCGATCGTGCCGATCAGGCCGGTCAGGAGCTCGCGGATGCGGGCGATGGACGCGGTGTGGTCGAGGTCCGCACGCAGGGACCAGGAGACGACGTGGGAGATCATGCGCGGGCCTCGGCCTTCTCGAGTGCACGCGCGAGCCGGTCGGCGTCGACGTGCCAGTTACTGTGGACGCGCCCGTCGATCAGCACGACGGGGATGTCCTCCGCGTACTCCTGGCGGAGGGCGTCGTCGTCGAGGATCGAGCGTTCCTGCAGCGTGACACCGGGGTGTTCGGCGACGACACGTTCGACCACGGGTCGGGCGTCGTCACAGAGGTGGCATCCGGGCTTCGTCAGGAACGTCACTGCGGGCATGGTCCCAGCGTAGTCCGGGAACGCGAAAGCCCCGGCGAACCGGGGCTTCTCGTGCAGGTCCTCCGACCTGCGCAGACCTGTTGAGGATCTACTTCTTGTTGCGGCGCTGGTGACGCGTCTTGCGAAGGAGCTTGCGGTGCTTCTTCTTCGCCATGCGCTTACGACGCTTCTTGATGACAGAACCCATGTGGACCTCGCTCGGACTGATGCTGATGTACGGACACCGGGCCGAAGAGACCGCGGAAAATCAACCTGCCCGAGTCTACCGGCTGCCCGCTGTGATGTCGAACGCGCGCTCAGCCGACGTCCGCCACGCCACCGCGCAGCACGTCGGCGACGGCCGACTCGGGGACGCGGAAGGAGCGGCCGAAGCGGATGGCGGGGAGCTCCCCGGCGTGCACCATCCGGTACACGGTCATCTTCGAGACGCGCATCATCTCGGCGACCTCAGCGACGGTGAGGAAGCGCACGTCGTCGAAACTGCCGGTCATGGTCCGCCTTCGGGGCTCGCACGCGCGCTGCGCACGGGAGTGGTGTGACCTGTGTGGTCAGTGGCAACTGTAGAGGCGCGTGCGACTCGGTGTCCAGGATCAGTCCTCGTCGCGCGCTCACCGGCCGCGCCGCGGGCTCAGTCCTCGTCGGGCTTGCGGGTGAAGCGCTTGCGGCTGCGGTCCACCACGCGCTCCCAGCCCTGCTGCGCCCCGGAGATCGCGGCGGTGGCCCGGTAGGACGCCTCGGCCATGACCCGGCCGAGCTCGGTGCCGACCTCGACCGTGGCCTTGCCTGCCGTGCCGTTCCGGCGGACGGACACCGGCTGCCCGTCGGGCGTCCACGCCGTGGTGGCGGGTGTGCCGTCGGCGTCGACCGCACCCGTGAACGGCAGCACCCACTCCTCCAGGTGGACGAGCGGCTCCGGGTCGAGCCGGTAGTACCGGTGCTGCCCCTCTTCGCGACTGGTGACGAGACCGATGTCGCGGAGGACACGCAGGTGCTTCGACACCGTGGGCTGGCTGACACCGAGTCGTTGGACGAGCTGACCGACGCTGAGCTCCCCGCCCGTGACGTCCGATCCGTAGGCGGACAGCAGGGTGCCGAGCAGCTCGCGCCGGGTCGGGTCCGCCACGACGGAGAAGATGTCGGCCATGGGGGCAAGGCTAGCCGGGGCACCGCGGATGTACCATGACGAACCGTCCCGGCCCATGTCCTCGGAGGCATACGCATGCTCGACCGAACCGAGCCGATCCCGCGCCACGTGAGCGTCAGCCGACGGCGCGCGAGCCGGATCGCGACGGTGCTCCGGTCGTCGCCGTCCCGACTGGCGATCGTCGTGTTCATCGCGCTCATCTTCCTGTTCACGGTGCTGTTCATGACCCCGTGGGCCTCGACCGACGGGCGGGGCACACACTTCTCGGACGCGCTGTTCACCGCCGCGTCGGTGGTCTGCGTCACCGGGCTGGCCACGGTCGACATGGCGACGCACTGGTCGGTGTTCGGCAAGGTCCTCGTGGTCATCGGCACCCAGATCGGCGCCGTCGGTGTGCTGACCTTCGCGTCGATCCTCGGCCTCTTCGTCACCCGCAAGCTCGGCCTGCGCGCCAAGCTGATGGCCGCCGGCGATTCGAACCCGCTCCGCACCCACCACGGGGCCGTCCCGGAGGGGCAGGCGGTGCGGCTCGGCGAGGTCGGCACCCTGCTCGCGACGGTGGCGGTGAGCACGCTCTCGATCGAGATCGTCCTCGGTCTGCTCCTCCTGCCGTCGGTGCTCATCGCCGGCATCCCGTTCTGGACCGCGGTCGGCGACTCCTTCTACTACGCGGCGATGGCCTTCACGAACACCGGGTTCTCGCCCAACGCCGACGGCCTCGACCCGTTCGCGCACGACTACTGGTTCCTGACGCTCCTGATGATCGGTGTCGTGGCCGGGTCCATCGGGTTCCCGGTGATCCGCGCGCTGACCAAGCAGCTGCGCACCCCGCGGCGCTGGCCGATCCACGTCAAGCTGACCCTCGCCACGAGCGCGATCCTGCTCGTCGGCGGCGCGGTCGTCTACATCGCGCTCGAGGCATCCAACTCCACGACCTTCGGCAAGGAGGGCGCCGGGCGCACCGCGTTCCAGGCCCTGTTCCTGTCGACCATGACCCGGTCGGGCGGCTTCTCGCTCGTCGATTTCGACCAGCTCAACGGCTCGAGCCTGCTCGTCACCGACATGCTCATGTTCATCGGCGGCGGGTCCGCGTCGACCGCGGGCGGCATCAAGGTGACGACCCTCGCTGTGCTGTTCCTCGCCGCGGTCGCCGAGGCCCGCGGCCGGCAGAGCATGGAGGCGTTCGGCCGCCGCATCCCCAGCGACGTCCTGCGGGTCGCGGTCGCCATCGTGCTCTGGGGAGCGACGATCGTGGCGGTCGCGACCGTCGTGCTCCTGCAGATCACCGACGACTCCCTCGACCGCGTCCTGTTCGAGGTGATCTCGGCGTTCTCGACCAGTGGGCTGTCCTCCGGGGTGTCCGCGAACCTCCCCGAGTCCGGCAAGTACGTCCTCGCCGCCACCATGTTCCTCGGCCGGGTCGGTACAGTGACCATCGCCGCTGCCCTGGCCGCCAGCCAGAGCCGGCAACTGTTCCGCCGTCCCGAGGAGAGGCCGATCGTTGGCTGACCGAAACCGTTCGCCGCACCAGCACGGTGCCATCAGTCACGACGCTCCCGTCCTCGTCATCGGGCTCGGTCGCTTCGGGGCCGCCACCGCCGGCCAGCTCGAACGCCAGGACCGCGAGGTGCTCGTCGTCGACACCGACGCCGGCCTGGTGCAGAAGTGGTCCGACCGGGTCACCCACGCGGTGCAGGCCGACGCCACGGACATCGACGCGCTCCGGCAGATCGGCGCGCAGGACTTCGCCATCGCCGTCGTCGGCACGGGCAGCGACCTGGAGTCGAGCGTCCTCATCACCGCGAACCTGGTCGACCTCGGCGTCCCGCAGATCTGGGCGAAGGCCATCAGCCGGTCGCACGGCACGATCCTGTCCCGCATCGGCGCGAACCACGTCGTCTACCCCGAGCGGGAGGCCGGCGAGCGAACCGCCCACCTGGTCTCCGGCCGCATGCTCGACTTCATCGAGTTCGACGACGACTTCGCCGTGGTCAAGATGTTCCCGCCGCGCGCGGTCCGCGGCAAGGACCTCGCCACCACGGTCATCCGCACCCGGTTCGGCCTGACCGTGCTCGGCATCAAGCCGCCGGGCAGCCCCTTCGTGCCCGCCACGCCGGAGAGCATCATCGGCGAGGACGACGTCATCATCGTCTCGGGTTCCGAGACCGACCTGGAGCGCTTCGCCGCGTACGAGTAGCGCGGCCCGCTCAGCGGTGCCGCGCCAGCGGCACGCGGGCCGCGCCGACCGAGCCTGCGAGGGAGGGGGCAGCGTCCGCACTGGGGATGCTTCTAGGACGCGGCGATCTCCTCGGCACGCGCGATCGCGGCACGCGACGCACGCAGCAGCGTGTCCGCCAGGTCGGCCTCCTGCAGCACCGCGACGGCACGCTCCGTCGTGCCCTTCGGGCTCGTCACCGCACGGCGCAGGTCGGCGGGCTCCCGGCCGGACCGCTCGAGCAGCTCGACCGCGCCGCGGACGGTGCCCTGCACCATCGTCGCTGCCTGGTCGTGGGTGAAACCGAGCTCCTCGGCGGCGCGCTGCCACTGCTCGACCAACAGGAAGACGTAGGCGGGACCGGACCCGGACACGGCGGACAGGGCGTCGAGCTGCGACTCGGGTACCTCGATGACCTCACCCGAGGCGGTGAACACCGACGATGCGAGGGCGACGGCCTCGGCGTCCGCCGACGTGCCGGCGCTGATGCCGGTGACGCCGTGGCCGACGCCGACGGGGGTGTTCGGCAGGGCGCGGACGACCCGGACTCCGGCGGGCACGCGCGCTTCCATGCTCGCGGTGGTGGTCCCGACGGCGACGCTGACCAGGACGGCGCCGGGCTCCAGGTCCCCGGCGACCTCGTCCAGCAGGTCCGCGATCATGTACGGCTTCACGCCGACCACGACGAGGGCGGCACCGCGGACGGCCGAGCGGTTCGCCGCGGGGTCGGTGTCGCTCGCGGTGGCGTCGAGGCCGCGTTCCCGGTGGGCCGCCGCTGATCCCTCGGACTTCGTGGTGAGGGTCACGGTGGCCGGGTCGAGTCCCGCGGCGAGCAGGCCGTCGAGGACCGCGCCGGACATGGAGCCGACCCCGAGCAGGGCGGTGCGGGGCAGGTCGATCGTCATGCTCCCGACCCTACCGACGCCGCCCGCCTAGGATCGTGTCGCAGACCACGAGAAGGGGACAGCTGTGAGCGCTTCCGGAGGCACGAAGGCGATCTTCGCCGCACTCGGTGCCAACATCGGCATCGCGATCGTGAAGTTCATCGCGGCGGCGATCAGCGGATCGGCGTCGATGCTGGCCGAGGGCGTGCACTCGCTGGCCGACTCGGCCAACCAGCTCCTGCTGCTGCTCGGCGGTCGCAAGGCGCGCCGCGCGGCGGACCAGGAGCACCCGTTCGGCTACGGGCGTGAACGCTACGTGTACGCCTTCGTCGTCTCGATCATCCTGTTCTCGGTCGGCGGCGTCTTCTCGCTCTACGAGGGCATCGAGAAGCTCGCCCACCCGCACCCGCTCGAGAACTGGTGGCTACCCCTCGTCGTGCTCGTGATCGCCATCGGGCTCGAGGGCTTCTCGCTCCGCACCGCCCTGAAGGAGGCCCGGCCGCAGAAGGGCTCGCAGAGCTGGGTGCAGTTCGTCCGTCGCGCCAAGGCGCCCGAGCTGCCCGTCGTGATGCTCGAGGACACCGCGGCCCTGCTCGGTCTGGTGTTCGCGCTCTTCGGGGTAGGGCTGACGGCGATCACCGGCAACGGGGTGTTCGACGCGATCGGCACGATGCTCATCGCGGCGCTGCTCATCGCCGTCGCGGTGGTGCTCGGCATCGAGACGAAGAGCCTGCTCGTGGGCGAGGGAGCGACCGCCGCCGACGTCGAGCGCATCAAGGAGGCGGTGCTCGACGGCCCCGAGGTCGACTCGATCATCCACCTCAAGACCCTGTACCTCGGCCCGGACGAACTCATGGTCGGGGTGAAGGTCGCCGTCGACGGGGACCGCCGGCTCGGGGACGTCGCGGCGGGCATCGATGCCGTCGAGCAGCGAGTCCGGAGCGCCGTGCCCATCGCCCGGGTGATCTACGTCGAACCCGACGTCCTGCGCACCGGGCCGCAGCCGCCGACCGAGGCGATCGTCATCCTCGCCGCAGACTGAAGAAGTCGTCGAGGAGCCCGGCGCAGGCCGCCTCGAGCACGCCGCCGATCACCTCGGAGCGGTGCGGCAACCGGCGGTCCCTGGCGATGTCGTAGACGCTGCCGCTGGCACCGGCCTTCGGGTCCCACGCGCCGAAGACGACCCGGGGCACCCGTGCTGCCATGACGGCGCCGGCGCACATCGGGCAGGGCTCGAGCGTGACCACCAGCGTGTGCTCCTCGAGGTGCCAGTCCCCCGTGACGGCCGCAGCGGCCCGGAGCGCGAGCACCTCGGCGTGCGCCGTCGGGTCCTGCCGCGCCTCGCGCTCGTTCCGGCCGGTGGCGACCACGACGCCGTCGCGGTCGAGCACCACGGCGCCGACCGGGACGTCGCCGGTGTCCAGGCACCGCCTGGCCTCGTCGAGGGCACGCTCCATCGCCGGGACGAACGGGCGGGCTGCTGGCTGCTCCACGGGACCTCCTGACGGTCGGCGGCACGCTAGGCTCGACCCTATGCGAGTCCACGTCGCCGACCACCCGCTCATCACCCACAAGCTCTCGGTGCTCCGCGACCGTACGACGCCCTCCCCCACGTTCCGCGCCCTGACCGAAGAGCTCGTCACGCTCCTCGCGTACGAGGCAACGCGGGGCGTCCGGGTCACGGCGACGCCGATCGACACCCCGGTGGCGCACACCATGGGCGTCGCGATCGCCAAGCCCAGACCGCTCGTCGTCCCGATCCTCCGCGCCGGGCTCGGCATGCTCGAGGGCATGGTCAAGCTCGTCCCGACGGCCGAGGTCGGCTTCCTCGGCATGGCCCGCAACGAAGAGACGCTCGAGCCGCAGACCTACGCCGAGCGCCTGCCCGACGACCTGTCCGGGCGACAGTGCTTCGTCCTCGACCCGATGCTCGCCACCGGTGGCACCCTCGCCGCCGCGATCGACTTCCTGTTCGCCCGCGGCGCGGAAGAGGTCACGTGCGTGTGCATCCTCGGTGCCCCCGAAGGGCTCGCCATGGTCGAGCAGGCCGTCGGTGACCGCAACGTCTCGATCGTCCTCGGTGCGCTCGACGAGAAGCTCGACGAGAACGGCTACATCGTGCCGGGGCTCGGCGACGCCGGCGACCGGCTCTACGGCCTGGCCGAGTAGCGCAGACCCGCCACGTCTCGGACTGGAGGCGCGGTGCCGGCTGGCACCGCGCCTCCAGTCCGTCCTGGCGCGCGACGCGACGGCCGTACCGCCCGTACCGGGCGTACCCGCCCGTACCGGGCGTACCCGCCCGTTCCGGGCGTACCCGGTCGTTTCGGGCGTACCCGGTCGTTTCGGGCGTACCGGGTCGTTTCGGGCGTACCGGGTCGTTTCGGGCGTACCGGGTCGTTCCGGGCGTACCGGGTCGTTCCGGGCGTACCCGGTCGTTCCTTTCCACCCGGTATGCCCGATTCGACTTCCCATCGCGGGCGCAATGGGAAAGAACGGGCGTGGCGCTCGACGGCCGCGCGGTCGCGCTCACCGCACCGTCCACGCGGACGGTTGACACCGCGTTGGTATACCGCCGATACTCGTCCCATGACTGCAACCGTGTCCACCCGCGTCCTCTCCGAGGCGTGCTCCTCCGCAGGGGCAGTGGGGACCGTCGGCACGATGATGCCGGCCATGGCAGTCATGCGTTGTCGAATGTGTGCCTGATCGGCACCCGTTCCAGCCGGATCCCCCGCGACACCATCCCCGTCGCGAGCGCGTGATCCCCGGGTGACGGACACCGTCGGCGACGCGCACCACGTCACGAGGTCTGTCTCCCGTTCCCCCGGGTCTGCCCCGGTCCGCCGCAGGACCGCAGGGCGCATCGGCGTACCGCCGCACCCGGGATGACGCATTCGACACCGGCCGCCGCGCCACCCGCGCACCGGCCACACCGCCCGGAGAACCACCATGTCGCTCACCATCGCCCAGCCCCGCACCGCACTCCGCACCGCCTCGGCTCCGACCGAACTCGGCACCGTCACGCCGATCCGCCCGCGTCCGGCCTCCCCGGCGGCGTCCGGGCCGGCCACCGTGCCGACGAGCCCCGTGGTGGCTCCGCAGCGGAACCGAGCGCTCCCGGAAGGCACCGAGGCCCGCGGCTTCGCCCTGTACGTCGGCATCGACGAGGCCAAGGCCGCCGCCGCAGGCACGACCCTCGCCGCCGTGGTCGAGCAGTTGAAGGCCCTCACGGAGCAGCTCGTCCCGTCGTCCGAGACGTACGCAGCGGTCGCCGTCGCCGCCGAGCACTCCGGTGGGCGCGACGTCGACGTCGTCCGCCTCGCCCTGCAGGACCGTTCCGCGGTCGCAGCCCGCAAGCAGGCCGAGAAGCCCGAGCCCGAGGAGACCGGGGTCGTCATCGACATCTCCCGGAAGCGCGTGACGCTCGACGGTGAGGCCGCACCGCTGACCTACAAGGAGTTCGAGCTCCTGCAGTTCCTGGTCCTCCGTGAGGGCCAGACCGTCGACCGTTCGGCCATCATCGAGGGCCTCTGGTCGGACGGCGAGGACGAGACCCCGAACGAGCGCACCATCGACGTGCACGTCCGCCGACTGCGCTCGAAGCTCGGCGCGTTCGAGGAGATCGTCCGGACCGTGCGCGGCGTCGGCTACCGCTTCGACCGCCACGCCGACGTCGCGGTCCGGTACGCGTCCACCCCGTCGCCCGACCTCTTCTGAACCGGAGCGACTGCTCTTGGTGAACTCGCAGCGAACCACCTCCGGAGAGGCTGGCGCCCCGTTACCGCTTCGTTATACAGTCGTTCGTGCAGACGGTGTTTGCTGTGGCACCGCCTGCGGAATGTGATTGCAGGACACTCTTGGTGCAAGGGAGAGGGCCGGTCGCCGACAGGCGGCCGGCCCTCGTGCATGTCGCCCGGCTCCTGTCGGACCCCGTCGGTAGTGTGGACGGACCGTACGACCGGAGGGAACGCGAACGTGAGCGAGACACGCCGCAGTGAGAAGGCGACCGCCGTCGCCGCCTGGGAAGCGCTCTTCCGCGCCCAGGTCGCCGTGATGCGGAGTCTCAACGCGGACTTCCCCGGCGACGAGATCTCGTTCAACGAGTACGACGTCTGCTTCAACCTGTCGACCCAGCCCGGCCGTCGCTGCCGCATGCGTGACCTCACCGGGCACCTCCTGTTGACCCAGCCGAGCGTCAGCCGTCTGGTCGACCGGCTGCTCGCCCGCGGCATCGTCGAGAAGCAGCCGGACCCCACCGACGCCCGCGGGGTGATCGTGGCGCTGACCCCGCACGGCTTCGACGTCTACCGGCAGGTCGCCGTGCAGCACGCCGCGAGCATCGCCCGCCAGGTCGGCGCGGGGCTGTCCGACCCCGAGCTCCGCACCCTGACCGAACTCTGCACCAAGCTCCGGCTCGCGGTCGGCACGGCACCGGACCGCCGCTCGGTGACCCGCCCGGTCGCCGCTCCGGACGCGGCGACGGTGTGACCGGCGCGATCGTCTGGCTCCGTGACGACCTCCGGCTGTCGGACAACCCCGCGCTCCGAGCGGCGATCGACCACGGCGGCGACGTCACCGTGGTCGTCGTGCTCGACGAGCGGTCCCCGGGCCTCCGTCCGATCGGTGCCGCGAGCCGCTGGTGGCTGCACCACTCGCTGACCGCGCTCGACACCGATCTCCGCGAGCGCGGGTCCCGACTCGTCCTCCGTCGGGGCGCTGGGGCCGAGGTCATCGATCAGCTCGTCGCCGATGCCGGAGCGGACGCCGTGTACTGGAACCGTCGGTACGGCGCCGTCGAGCGGGACATCGACGCCGGCATCAAGGCCGCCCTGCACGAACGCGGCATCGAGGCGCACAGCTTCGCCGCGAACCTGCTCTGGGAGCCGTGGACGGTGCTCACCGGACAGGGCGAACCGTACAAGGTCTTCACCCCGTTCTGGAACGCCGTGCAGGCACTGCCCGCCCCGGCCGACGTCACCGGCGACGCGCTCGACGACTGGGCACTGCTGCCGACGAAGCCCGACTGGGCGGGCGGGCTCCGCGATGCCTGGACCCCCGGTGAACACGGTGCACACGAGCAGCTCGAGCACTTCGTCGAGCACGCGCTCGAGGACTACGACCAGCGCGACGAGCCCGCGATGGCCGCCACGAGCAGCCTGTCCCCGTTCCTGCGGTGGGGCGAGATCAGCCCGTACCAGGTGTGGCACCGGTTGCACGAACGACTCGAGCCCGCGCAGCGGCAGAACGCCGCCGCGTTCCTCCGGCAGCTGGCCTGGCGCGAGTTCAACTGGAACGAGTACTTCCACTGCGACGACATCGCCACCGTCAACGTCCGGCGGAACTTCGACGCGTTCCCGTGGCGCGAGCCGTCGGACGACGAGCTCGACCGCTGGCGGCAGGGCCTGACCGGCTTCGACCTGGTCGATGCCGGCATGCGCGAGCTCTGGCACAGCGGGGCGATGCACAACCGGGTGCGGCTGGCGGCCGGGAGCTTCCTGGTGAAGAACCTGCTCGTCGACTGGCGCGTCGGGGAGCAGTGGTTCTGGGACACGCTGGTCGACGCCGACCCGGCGAACAACGCCGCCAACTGGCAGTGGGTCGCGGGCTCCGGCTTCGATGCTGCGCCCTACTTCCGGGTCTTCAACCCCGACCGGCAACTCGAGCGGTTCGACCCGCACCGGGAGTACGTCCACCGCTGGGTCCCAGCCGACGAACTCCGTCCGGAGCCGATGGTCGACCTGAAGGCCTCCCGGCTGCGGGCGCTCGACGCCTACGAGCAGATGAGGCGGTCATGACCGATCACCACCCCGCGTTCGCCACCGTCGTCGAACGGATCGACGCCGTCTTCCGTGCGCGCGTCGAGCAGGGCGTGGCCCCGAGCAGCGTGTGGGGCGTGTTCGACCGCTCCGGCCTCATCGCGTCCGGCGGGCACGGCGACCGCGGTGACGGCCTCCGACCCGACGCCGACACCGTGTACCGGATCGCGTCCTGCACCAAGAGCGTCACGGCCGCGACCCTGCTCACCCTCAGCGCGCAGGGTCTGCTCGACCTCGACGCTCCGATCACCGAGTTCGTGTCGGCCTTCGGCGCCGTCACGCTGCCGACGGCGGACTCGCCCGTCCCGACGGTGCGGATGCTGTTGACGATGTCGGCGGGCTTCCCCACCGACGACCCCTGGGCCGACCGGCAGGAGTCGATCTCCGACGCCGAGCTCGACGACGTCCTGCGCGGCGGTCTGCTGTTCGACTCACTCCCCGGCACCCGGTTCGCCTACTCGAACCTGGGGTACGCGCTGCTCGGGCGGGTCGTCGCCGTCATCGCGGGCCGACCGTTCACCGAGGTCGCCGCCGACACCGTGCTCCGTCCCCTCGGACTCACCGACACCGTGTTCAGCGCCGACGATTCCCGCGGGTTCGTCGTGACCGGCGTCCGACCGTACGAGGGCGACTGGGAACCCCTGCCGATGACCGGCCCCGGTGCCTTCTCGTCGATCGGCGGACTGTTCTCGACCGTTCGTGACCTGGCACGCTGGGCGACGCACCTCGGTTCGGCGTTCTCCGCCGCACCGGAACCCGGCCCGGTCTCCCCCGCCGATCGCCGGCTCATGCAGCAGGCGATGCGGGTCGTCCCACCGGCCGTCGTACCCGGCTCGGCCCGCGCGACGGCCTACGGCTTCGGGCTGTTCGTCGAGCAGGACGACCGATTCGGCGAACTCGTGTCGCACTCCGGCGGCTACCCGGGGTTCTCCGCCCACATGCGGTGGTCCGTGCGGGACGGCCTCGGGGTCGTCGCGTTCGAGAACGCCACGCAGGCCAAGGTCTCCGCCGCGGCCCAGCAGGCACACGACCTCGTGCTCGACGCTGCGCTCGCAACGGTCTCGGGATCGCCCGCTCCGGCGACGGACGCGACCGACGCGACCGACGCGAGCACCGGGGTGGCGGCGACCAGCCGTGCGACGCGAGCCGCCCAGGCCGCCGTGACGCGCCTCCTGGCCGACTGGCGCGACGACATCGCAGACGCGATCTGCACCCCGAACGTGGCCATGGACGTCCCCTACGACCGCCGGCGGCGCGCGGTGGCCCAGGCCGTCGCGGCGGTCGGTGCGGACCTCGCGGCAGCCCCGGTCGCCGAGCACTCGGCGACACCGTCACACCTGCGCTGGTGGCTCCCGGGGACGTGCGGGCGTCTGCGCGTGGAGATCCGGCTCGCCCCCTCCGCCGCGGGACTCGTCCAGACCCTGAACGTCGTCGCCGAGCCGTCCGAGCGCTGACCACCACCGATCGGGCGCTCAGACCGGCGGCCGACCGCCCACGAACCCGAGGGCGCGCGCGGCGACCCGGGTGCCCTCGCGCACCGCGGCCCCGACCCGTACCGGGTCCGTCGCCCAGGCACGCACGAACCCGGCGACGAAGGCATCGCCGGCCCCGATCGTGTCCACGACGGCCGCCGGTGTCGCGGGGACGCGCTGGACGCTCCGGCCCCGGCGCCCGATCAGCGCGCCGTCGGCTCCGGCTGTGACGACGACGAGGGGGACGTGCTCGGTGAGCCGACGCACGGCGGCGTCGAGATCGTCACCCCCTGCGAGTGCGAGCGCCTCCTGCTGGTCGGGGAAGAGCACGTCGACCCCGCGCAGGGCGTCGAGGAACCGGGCCGCGCCGACGGTCTCGATCACCGCCGCCGACGAGGGATCCACCGCGACGCGTGCCGGTCCGGTCCGGGCGCACGCCACGAGCTCGGCGAGCCGGTCGGCCCCACCACCGAGCATGGCGGCACCGGTGAGGTGCACGATGTCGGCGCGCGCGACGACCGAGGGCGGGACGTCGGCGGCGCTGATCTTCCCGCTCGCGGCCGGGTCCGACATCGCGGTGCGCCCGTGGTCGTTCCGGACGGAGACGACGACCCCGGTCGACGTCATCGCGTCGTAGCGCAGGTGTGCTCGGACCCCGGCGTCCTCGAGGGCGCGCTCGTGCCGGTAGACGTCGTCCACCCCGACCCTGGAGACGACGTCGACCTCGGCTCCGAGCCATCCGAGCCACGTGGCCGTGTTGCCACCGGCTCCGGTCGGCCGGTGCCGGATCTCCGCGGCGGGGTCGTGCACACCGATCCGGTGCGCCGTGGTGTGCACGAGCACACCGTCCAGGACGTCGCCGACGACCAGGAAGCGTTTTCCGGCTCCACGACGGCGGCCCGCGACCACCCGTCCGGCGCGGGTCCCCTCGGGCCGAGACGGCGGCAGTGCGCCCTCGTACGGCATGGACATCCGGAACAGTGTACTCGGAGCCGAGTTTTACTCCGTTTTTATGGGTGAAGACGGAGGTTGCACGCCGACTCTCCCCGACGTGGTGGCGCTGATATACCGGCTGCTAGTATGTAGCCGGTCGCGCGACCACCGCCACGACGACGGAGATGTGATGCCCAGGAAGCCCGACCCCACCCGCAAGCCGGCGATCCTCGAGAAGGTCGTCGACCACTTCGGTGACACCAAGATCGAAGACGTCACCGTCAGGGGACTCGGCCGCGTCCTCGGGACGAGCGCGTACCCGGTCGTGTACCACTTCGGCTCGCGCGACGCCCTGATCGACGCGGTCGTCGAACACCTCGCGACCGCGTCTCCACCGGCACCCCTCGACCCGGCGGCCGACGCGGACGCCCTGGCCGACCACCTGGTCGCGACCTTCGGCGGGCTCGACGACCCGCACCGGGCGCTGGCGGCGCGGCTCACCTTCGAACTCGGATCGGTCGAGTCCCTCGACGGACGCGACCGTCAGCACCGTACGCACCGCTCCCACATCGCGGCGATCGGGGCCTGGTGCCGGGAACACGGCGCCGACCCCCTGCACGCGGAGCGCGCCGCCCAGCGCGCGGTGATGGCGGCACGCGGCGCGCAGTGGAGTGCGATCGTCGACCGCGCACACACCGACGCCGATGCAGCCCTCCGCCGCATCGCGCACGACCTCGCCACGACGACCGCTCGCGCGGACCGCGTGCGCTGAGGGCGCGCGGTGAGCGCGTGCGGTGAGCGCGCGCGGTGAGCGCGCGCGGTGAGGGCTGGCGCAGGTGACGGACCGTACGGTCGCCAGGACCACGAACGGGAGGCACGGTGCCAGCTGGCACCGTGCCTCCCGTTCGTCAGGTGGTCACCGTGGTGACCCGCCGACGCGGATCAGAGCGTGACGAACCGCTGCGATTTCGCGTTCTCGAAGCGTGCGGCGACGTTCTCCCAGTCGACGATGTTCCAGACGGCCTTGACGTAGTCCGCCTTGACGTTCAGGTAGTCGAGGTAGAAGGCGTGCTCCCACATGTCGAGCATGAAGATCGGGACGAGACCGAACGGGATGTTGCCCTGCTGGTCGAAGAGCTGGAACGTGGTGAGCTTCTGGCCCACGGTGTCCCAGGCCAGCACGGACCAGCCGGAGCCCTGGATGCCGTTGGCGACGGCGGCGAACTGCGCCTGGAACTTCTCGAACGAACCGAAGAACTCGTCGATCGCCGCGGCGAGCTCGCCCTCGGGGACCTTCGTGTCCGGGCCGAGGTTGGTCCAGAAGATCGAGTGGTTCACGTGGCCACCGAGGTGGAACGCGAGGTCCTTCTCGAGCTTGTTGACGTTCGCCAGGTTGCCCGACTCACGAGCCTCGGCGAGCTGCTCGAGCGCGGTGTTCGCACCCGTCACGTAGGTCTGGTGGTGCTTGTCGTGGTGCAGCTGCATGATCTTGCCGCTGATGTGCGGCTCGAGTGCGGCGTAGTCGTACGGCAGCTCCGGCAGGGTGTACTCAGCCATGTGAGGTCCTTTCGATCAGTGGGTTGTGGACGCAGCTCCGCGGCTCACGAGAGCCGGGAACGATCGGTGAGGGAGTGGAATTCCCGGTTGTGGTAGACGAGCGGTTCACCACGGTCGGCGCCGACGATGATGTCGAGCACCTCGGCGACGACGACGGTCGAGCTGCCGATGGGCGTCGTCGACAGCGGTCGGCAGCGCAGCGCACTCGCCGCGCTCGGCAGGTAGCGGTCGCCGGACGGCAGGGTGCCCCAGATCGGGTCGTCGGCGGCGGGGCTGCCCGTCGAGGCGAAGCGCTTGGCGAGTCCGACCCCGAGGGAGTCGACCAGGTGCACGACGAACAGTGGGGCGCCGAGCACGACCCCGGCTGAGCCGGAGTTCGTGGAGAGCGAGAAGACGAGGACGGGTGGGTCGACGGCGACGCTCGCGACGCTCGAGGCGGTGAGGCCGGTCGGACCGTCGGGGCCTTCGGCCGTGATGACGGCGACGCCGGCCGGGTGCCCGCGGAAGGCGGACTTGTACGCGTCGGCGATGGTCGCCGGTGCTTCGTCGGGCATGGTGATTGTGGTCGTTCCTTCGGGAGAGGCTGCCGTCACTCGGCGGCTGTCACCCAACGTATGACCTGAACCCTGGTTGAGGTCAACGATTCACAGGTTCGGGCGCTGCCGGGCGCGCCGTAGGGGCACTTCGTGAGCAGGAATGGTCGGGTCACCGTGCGCGACCCGACCATTCCTGCTCACGAAGCTCAGCGAAGCGAGCGACGCGAAGTGCGCGCGGCGAAGTGCGCGACGCGAAGTGCCCGCGGCGAAGTGCCCGCGGCGCGGCGCGTCCGCTCAGCGGCGCTTGAGCATGACGAGCGCGCCGACGGCCGCCACCACCATGAGCACCGCCGCGACACCGGCCGTGATCGTCACGCCGGAGTCGAACGCTGCCCGTGCGGACTCGAGCAGGGCTTGCCCCGCACCGCCGCCGAGCTGCCCCGCCGCGGCGACCGCGCCGCCGAGGGTCTCCTGCGCCGCGACGTGCGCCGACGAGGACAGCCCGTCGGGCACCACGACGTGGGCCCGGTAGGTCGTCGCCAGGATCGTGCCGAGGACCGCCGTGCCGAGGACGGCGCCGATCTCGTACGCCGTCTCGGACATCGCCGACGCCGCACCGGCCTTGTCGGCGGGTGCCGTCGAGATGATGAGGTCGTTCGTCACCGTCTCGGACGCCCCGATGCCGATGCCGAGCAGCACGAACGCGAAGGCCAGCGCGGCGATGGAGGCGTGGTGTCCGAGGACCGCGACGAGGGCGTACGCCGCCGCCGAGAACAGCAGCGCCACCGAGACGACCCAGCGCGGTGCGACCCGGGCGACGACCGGCACGACCGCGAGCCCGGCGACGATGGTCAGCACCGACCCGGGGATGAGCACGACCCCGGACGCGAACGGGTCGAGCCCGGCCACGAGCTGCAGGTGCTGGGCGATGAAGAACAGGAACCCGGTGAGCGAGAACATCGCCGCCAGGTTCATCAGCACGCTGCCCGTGAAGGCCGTGCTGCGGAACAGCCGCAGGTCGAGCATCGGCGTACGGGACCGCAGCTGTCGGCGGACGAACGCGATGCCGCACACGACACCGACCGCGAGCATGGCGATCGCGAGGCCGCGCTCCTCGGGGTGCACGACCGACTTGATGGCCCACGCGATCGGGGCGAGCGCGCCGAGGGACAGGAACATGCTCGGCAGGTCGACCGGCCCGGGCATCGGGTCGCGCGACTCGGGCACGCAGAACGGCACGCCGACGAGCATGAGCACCAGGATCGGCACGGCGACCAGGAACACGCTGCCCCAGTGGAAGTGCGCGAGCAGCGCGCCGCCGACGAGCGGCCCGAGCGCGTTGCCGGCCGCGAACATCGTCGACCAGACGGCGAGTGCCATCCGCCGCTCCCCCGCGTCGACGAACACGTTGCGGATGATCGACAGCGTGGCGGGCATGAGCATCGCCCCGAAGACGCCCATCGCGATCCGGGCCGCGACGAGCATCCAGGCGTCGGTCGCGAAGGCCGCGGCCACCGAGAACAGGGCGAAGCCGGTGGCACCGATCACCAGGATCCGGCGGCGTCCGATGCGGTCACCGATGCTGCCCATCACGACGAGCAGGCCGGCGAGGACGAGCGGGTACGCGTCCACGATCCAGAGCTGCGTGGTGGCATCGGGGTTGAGCGCGCGGCTGATCGAGGGCAGGGCGAAGCTCAGGATGGTGTTGTCGACCGAGATGAGCAGCACCGGCAGCATGAGCACGGCGAGCGCCAGGAACCGTCGGGCGCGGCTCCCGGTGACGCGGGTGGCGACGGGGCTGGTGAGCAGTGCGGACACGGCGGACTCCTGGGACTTCGAGCCGGACCAGGTCGACGGCGGGTGGTACGTGGGGCAGACGAGACGGGACGCGGGATGGACACGCGCCCCGTCAGGACTCCGTTAGTGTACCGTCCGGACGGTTTTGGTTGCAAGTGCAACAGATGGACAGATGGGAGGCCCGTGGCGGTCCCGCCACGGGCCTTCCAGACCGCCCACTGGTCGCGTCTTCGGACCTACGCCGATTCGCGGAGCAGCAACCGGTGTCGCACCGTGCGCTCGACGGCCGCGCCGGAGCGCGGCAGCTCCCCCGCGAGCATGCCGAGCGCGAGGTCGAGGGCCTGACCGGCGACCTCGTCGAGGTCGACCGCCAGGGTGGTGAGCGTCGGCGCGACGAGTGTCCCCAGCGGCAGCCCGTCGACGCCGACCACGCGGACGTCACCGGGGACGTCGACGCCGGCACGACGGCAGGCGGACAGCACGCCGAGGGCCAGCACGTCGTTGAAGGCCAGGACCGCGTCCACCCGCCGGTGCTCGGCGAGGATCCGCTCGGTGCACTCGGCGCCGGCCTCGGCGGTGGGTGCCGCCGCGACGACGAGGTCGGGCAGGTACCCACGTCGTCGGAGTGCCGCGACCATCCGCTCCCCGCGCTGGCTCGGCACACCGTCGGCGGCAGCGTCGAGCACGACGGGGTGCTTCACGCCGGCGTCGACGAGGTGGTCCGCGAGGTCCTCGATGGCCGCCGTCGGGTCGATCCGGACCGCGGCGCGGGTCACCGGCCCCGACGGGTCGAGCTCGACGACCGGGACCGAGCCGAGCCGTTCGATCCACTCCGGCGCCCGCGACCCGAGGTAGCCGATGACGACGTCGGTCTGGGCACCGAGGGACTCCACCATGCGGTCCGAGTCGCTCGCGAGCCCGACGTCGGCGAGCATGACGTTCCACCCGCGGGCGGCGGCCAGGCCGAGGACCGAGGACGCGAGCGCCGGCGCGTAGGGGTTCCGCAGGTCGTTGACGACGAGGCCGAGCTGGTGGTCGCCACCCGTGACGAGACCACGGCCGAAGCGCGACGGACGGTAGTCGAGTGCCGCCGCGGTGGCGAGCACCCGCTCCTTGGTCGCCGCGCTGATGCCGGACATGCCGTTCATCGCGCGGGTGACGGTCTGCCGGGACACCCCGGCGGCCGCGGCGACGTCGATGATCGTCGCGCGGCCGCCCGGGTTCAGGCGCGGAGGTCCAGCCATGCCACCTGTTCCGGGGTGAGGTCGACGGAGAGGCCCGTCATGGACGAGCGGGCCTCCGCGATCGTACGGGGTCCGAAGAGCGGGAAGGTCGGGAACGGCTGGTTGAGCACGTAGGCCAGCGCGATCGCCGTCGCGGGGACGCCGAACTGCTCGCCGAGCTCCCGTGCACGACGCAGCCGCTCGAAGTTGTCGTCCGAGTAGTAGCAGCGGACGAGCTCGGCGTCGCTGGTGTCCTCCGGGGCCGCGCGACCGGTGAAGAACCCACGTGCCTGCGACGACCACGGCAGCAGCGGGACCTGGCGTTCCTCGAGCCAGGCCTTCGACGCGGCGTCGGTCGCGTGCTCGCAGCCGTCCCACGGCACGTCGTACGCCTCGGCGAGGCCGAAGTGGTTGCTGAGGACCTCGAACCCGTGCTTGCCGTTCGCCCGGGCGTACTCGTTCGCCTCGTCGAAGCGAGCGGGGGTCCAGTTCGAGCCGCCGTAGACGCGGATGCGGCCGGCGCGGCGGTGCTCGTCGAGCACGTCGACGAACTCCCCCACGGGCACGTCGGGGTTGTCGCGGTGCATCATGTAGATGTCCGCGTAGTCGGTGCCCTGGCGCTCCAGGCTCTCCAGCAGCTGCCGGGTGAGCGACTCCGGGTCGCAGTACGGCGTGTGGGCACCCTTCGTGATGACCACGACGTCCTCGCGGAGCCCCCGGTTCTGGATCCACTGGCCGAGCCGCCCCTCGAGCACACCGCCGCCGTAGATGTACCCGGTGTCGAACACGTTGCCGCCCTGCTCGACGAACAGGTCGAAGATCGCGCTGGCGTGTGCCAGGTCGGGTTGGTTGTCGACGCCCATCACCAGGCGGGACATCCGCTTGCCGACGCCCGGCACCTCGCCGTACCGCATGGGGTTGCCGTCCTGCACGGCGAGCGGTCGGCCGGACACCGTCGGGATGTCCGCGGTCTCGGCCTCGAACGGGTAGCGCAGGCCGATCGCTGCACGCCACCTGTCGAGCGTGCGCGCGGTGGCGAGCGTCTCGTCGATGGTCATCTGCGGTGCCTCGACCGCGCCGGCACGCAGGGCGTCGGTCGTGGCGTCGGCTTCGCGGGCGTAGGGGTGCCCGCCCGCGAAGGACAGCGTGCGCGGCGGCTCGTCGACGGTGCGGATCTCGATGGTGGGGTCGTCACCGAGGGTCCACGGGTCGGTGAGCACGATGCGACCACGTGTGCCGTAGACCGACACGGCGTTGTCGTCCTGCACGAAGACGCCGGTGCGGACGGACGCCGTGATCCCTCCCCGGTAGGTGAGCTGGGCGACCGTCCACTCGTCGACACCGGTCGGCCCGAGGGTGCCCGTGGCGGTGAGGTCCACCGGCTCGGCGACGGCGACCCCGGTGGCGGCCTGCACGATCGCGGCGGCCATGGTCACGGGGTACCCGCCGACGTCGAGGATCCCGCCGCCCGCGGTCTCGACGTCGAACAGTCGACCGGTGCGCTCGCCCGTCCGGAACGCGAAGGAAGCGTCGACGTGGGTGACGTCACCGATCACGCCGTCACGGACCAGGTCGAGCAGCGCCGCGGTCTGCGGGTGGAAGCGGTACATGAACGCCTCGACGAGGGGCAGACCGGCCTGCCGGGCGGCGTCGGCCAGCGCCATAGCGGTGCCGTGGTTCACCGCGAGGGGCTTCTCGCAGAGGACGGCCTTGCCGGCCTCGAGGGCTGCGAGCACGAGCCGGGCGTGCCCGGTGTGCACGGTGGAGACGTAGACGGCGTCGACGCGCGGGTCGGCGAGGACCTCGTCGTAGGTGCCCGCGGTGACGCCGGTGAACCCGAACCCGGTGGCCTCGTCGGCGAAGGCCTTCGCCCGCTCGGTCGACGAGCTGCCCGCCGCCACCAGGACGCCGCCGCTGGCGGGCAGCTGCGAGAGGAACCGTCGGGCGATGCCGCCGGGGCCGAGGACGGCCCATCCCGGTCGGTCGGTGGCGGTGGAGGTCGGGGTGGTGGCGGTGTTCGCCGTCTGCGCTGACATGCGGATCCTTGTCGTCTCGTGAACCTTCACGTTCGGGTCGACGCTAGTCCGAAGCGGAGAGATCGGCAACGGGTGGGTCGGGATTCGTGAGCGTTCACGATCCGCGTGGGTGACCGGGCGTCCGAGCCAGCGGGAACTGCTCCTAGACTCTCGGCATGGCCAGTGCCCGCGACCGTGTCCTCGACAGCTTCGTCGCCATCGTGTGCGAGGAGGGCGAACGTCCCGCCACGCTCGACGCCGTCGCCGCCCGCGCCGGTGTCTCGAAGGGCGGGCTGCTCTACCACTTCGGTTCGAAGGCGGCGCTGGTCGAGGGGCTCTGCGAGCGACTCTCCGACCTGTCCGCGATCGACGTCGAGCGCATGCAGGAGGCCGAGGACGGCGCCGCGCGCTACTTCGTCCGCAACTGCCTGTTCGTCGGCAGCGAGCTCGACCTCGCCCTGCTCGCCGCGAGCCGTCTGCAGCAGGCCGGGTACGAGGAGGCCGGCCGCACCCTCGACGACACCGAGAACGCCTGGCTCGCGACGCTCGTCGACGCCCTCGGCGACGAGCCCACCGCGCAGGCCGTCAAGCTCCTCGGCGACGGGCTGTACCACCAGGCCTCCCTCGGGGCCGCGAGCGACGTGCGGCCCAAGCGTGGCAGCGTCGACATGGAGACACTGCTCGCCGTCGTCGACCGCCTGATCGCCACCCGACCCGGCGCGTGAACCGGCACACGCCCCGCTGGGGATAGACTGGGGAACGATCCACTCGTCGACACCCGGAGGTATCCCGTGGGCCGCGTCATCGCCGCTGTTTTCTCGATCCTGCTGCTGCTGGTGTCGATGTACCTGTTCGGGTTCGCCTTCCAGGTCGAGTCCGGCCAGGCCTTCGTCTTCATGGCCGGCGTGCTCCTGATGAGCCTCTCCTTCTTCCTGCCGATCCACGTGTTCGGCAAGCGCTAGCCAGCAGCCGCCAGCCAGCAGGCACAGCCGCTGGCCAGCAAGCGCAGAACGGCCCCGCACCTCGTCGAGAGGAGCGGGGCCGTTCCGCGTCGCGCTACGCGAGGACGCGCAGGGACCGCAGCGTGACGGCGGTGCTGATCGCGGCGTGGGCGGCCTCGGCGCCCTTGTCCTCCTTGGAGCCCGGGAGCCCCGCGCGGTCGAGCCCCTGCTGCTCGTCGTCCAGCGTCAGCACACCGAACCCGACGGGCTTGCCGGTCTCGATCGCGACGCGCGTGAGCCCGCTCGTCGCAGCGTCGGAGACGTACTCGAAGTGCGGGGTACCGCCGCGGATGATGACGCCGAGTGCGACCGCGGCGTGGAACCCGGCCTCGAGTGCGGTCTTGGCGACCACGGGCAGCTCGAAGCTGCCGGGGACGGGGATGACGTCGGCCGTGGCACCGAGTCGCTCGACCTCGCGCTGCGCCCCGGCCAGCAGGCCCGCGGCGATCGTGTCGTGCCACTGTCCGGCGATGATCGCCACCCGGATCCCGGTGCCGTCGACCTGGTCGCGGTCCGCCGCGCCTGCTCCGCTCATCGTGTCGTTCCTTCCGTGGGCGCGGCAGTCGCTGCCGCCGCCCGGTCTGCCGCGTCCAGCCACTCGGCGAGCGCGGCGATGGTGATGACGGGCACGCCCTCGCGCGCCCCGAGTTCGACGAGCGCCGGCAAGCGCATCATGCTGCCGTCCTCGTCGACGATCTCGCAGATCGCCGCAGCGGGCCGGAGCCCGGCCGCGGTGACGAGCTCGATCGCTGCTTCGGTGTGTCCGGCACGTTCGCGGACGCCGCCCGGACGGGCCCGCAGGGGCACCACGTGTCCGGGTCGGTGCAGGTCGTCGCGCACCGAGGCCGGGTCGGCGAGGACCCGCAGGGTCCGGGCACGGTCGTGCGCGCTGATCCCCGTGGTCACGCCGACGGCCGCGTCGACCGTGACGGTGTACGCGGTGCCCCGGACGTCCTCGTTGTGCGCCACCATCGGTGGGAGGTCGAGGGCGTCCGCGATCTCGGTGCTGACCGGGGCGCAGATGAAACCGGACGAGTGCGCGACCGTCCAGGCGATCCACTCCGGCGACGCGAGCTCGGCGGACAGGATGACGTCGCCCTCGTTCTCGCGGTCCTCGTCGTCCACGACGATCACCGGGCGGCCGGCCGCGATCGACGCGATCGCCGTCTCGATGCTCGACGACCCGAGTGCCTGCGGGAGTGCGCCGACCTCGGCGACCATCACCGGGCCTCCGATCCGACGGTCTCCAGCGACTGCGCCGCGGCGTCGAGCCGCAGCATGCGACGGACGTGCCGCGCCAGGACGTCGGTCTCGACGTTGACCCGGTCGCCCGGCACGCGGAGGCCGAGCGTCGTCGCCTCGAGCGTCTCGGGGATCAGGCTGACCTCGAACCAGGCGGCATCGGGCGCGGTGTCCTCCGGTGCGACGGCGCTGACGGTGAGCGAGACGCCGTCGAGCGCGATCGAGCCCTTGTCGACCACGAGCGGGCTGAGCGCCGGCGACAGCGAGAACCGCACACGTCGCCAGCCGTCGCCGTCGGACGTCTCGAGCACCGTGGCCGTGCCGTCGATGTGGCCCTGCACGATGTGCCCGCCCAGGCGGTCGCCGACCGAGGCGGCTCGCTCGAGGTTCAGCCGGTCCCCCACGCGGAGCGCACCGTGGGCGCTCATGTCGAGGGTCTGCTTCATGACGAAGGCGGTGAAGGTCTCGGGGGTCTGCTCGACGACGGTCAGGCAGACACCGCTCGTCGCGATCGAGTCGCCGTGACGGGCGTCCTGCACGACGACGGGGCCGTGCACGGTGAGCGCGACGGAGTCGCCCTGCTGCTCGACGGCGGTGACGGTGCCGAGTTCCTCGATGATGCCGGTGAACACTGGTGTCCTCTCAACGGGACTCCGGGGGCGATCGACGATCGTCGGCATCGACGGACGGGCCGCACCCCACGGGTCGTGGGGTCGTCCTGTCCGCCCAGCGCGCCTCCCATCCGGACTTTCACCGTCGGTCCCGGAATCCCACCGGGTCAACCTCTGTCGGGTTCGCACCCGTCATCAGTTCGTGGACTGTCACCACCGGCTCGGAATTACACCGACCCCGGAGCGCTTGCGTAGTCGGAACGATACCCCAGGCCGCTGACGGCCGCGCCACGTCCGGTCGGCGGTCGTAACCGAGCGACGCACCGCCGGCGCATACGGGCATGAGGTGCGCCGGTGTTCCGACAGAGCACCCGTCGATCGACCGGTGTCCTGTCGAACCATGCACGCGCACCCGATGCGTGAGCATCTCCCGACCGGCGGTCACGACGACGAGGGGCGCCACCGTGGTGACGCCCCTCGTCCCCCTGCTCAGTGCCGGCGACGGAGCACGAGCGTGCCCGCTCCGGCGAGGAGCAGCAGGAGCGCGAACCCGGCCGGCAGGACCGGCGAGCCGGCTCCCGTGTAGGCGAGCTCCGGCTGGCCGTCACCGGCTGCGGCAGTGTCCGCGACGGTCCCGGCGGTCGCCGCGACCCCCCTGGTGACAGCGGTCGTGGTGGTCACCACACCCGCCGTGGAGGCCCGGGTCGGCCCGACGACGTCGGCCGAGCCCACCGGGATGGTCACCACGCCCGGCGCAGTGCCGGTGCTGGTGCCCGTTCCGTCGGCCGGGACCGTTCCCGGCTCGGTGCCCGGGTCGGTACCGGGGTCCGTGCCCGTGTCGGTACCCGGGTCGGCACCGGGGTCCGTGCCCGGGTCGGTACCGGGGTCCGTGCCCGGGTCGGTACCGGGGTCCGTGCCCGGGTCGGTACCGGTGCCGGTGCCGGGGGTGGTGCTGCCGGGCGTGGTGCCGGTGCCGTCGCCGACGATGCCGACCCCGTTGCCTCCGATGGTGATCGGCAGGGCGATCACCGGGGTGACCTGGGTGCCGGAGCCGAGGCCGCCGTCGCCGGAGGTCGAGCCGCCGGTCGTCGGGGTCGTGCTGCCCGGGGTGGTGCCGACCGGGGCCGTCGAACCGGTGCTCGTGCCGTCACCGAGGACACCGATGCCGTTGCCACCGATCGTCACGGGGATCGAGACCACCGGGGACACCTGCGTCCCCGAGGCCGTGCCGTCCGAACCCGAGGTCGAACCACCGGCAGTCGGAGCGGTACCGGTACCCGTGCCCGCGACGGGCGCCGTGCCCGTCGCAGTCCCCGTCCCGAGCAGCCCGATGCCGTTGTCCGCCACCGTGACCGGGATCGAGACCACCGGGGACACCTGCGTCCCCGAGGCCGTGCCGTCCGAACCCGAGGTCGAACCACCGGCAGTCGG
>NZ_JAHEWS010000022.1:0-66968 GCF_018598405.1 Curtobacterium flaccumfaciens
GTGCACTTGTTGCACGGGCTCGCGTCCACTTTGTGGTTCCCGACAGACGATCGGGAATCGAAACTGAATACACCGCTTTGTCTTCTTCACGGGAGACGGTAGTCGGGACAGCTTTGAGACCAGATCATGGTCGAAGGTGTTCCGGTGGTCATAGCGAGAGGGAAACGCCCGGTCACATTCCGAACCCGGAAGCTAAGCCTCTCAGCGCCGATGGTACTGCAAGGGGGACCTTGTGGGAGAGTAGGACGCCGCCGGACTTAACGTAAGAAAGATGTGGCCATCGGCCCTCCATCGAGAATTCGCAGGGGAAACCCTCGTTCTCGGTCGGGGCCGGTGGCCATTTCTGTTTCTGCCCTCGGTCGCTCGACGTCAGCTCCGGTTCGTGATGGACTGTATGCCGGACGTCGGATGACCGTGCGGCGCCCAACACAACGACACAGCGGACGAACGCCCGAGGCTCTGCACCGGGCACGCAACGAGGAGCAACGGTGGCGAACGACGACGATCAGCGGCGGAACGACGGCGACCGCGGAGATCGACCTCGACGGGACGGCGACCGCTTCCCCCGTCGCGACGGCGCTCCGCGTCGGGACGGCCAGAGCGATGGTCGTTGGTCGTCCGGTCCTCGCGAGTTCGAGCGCCGTGAAGGCGACCGTCGCGATCGTCCGCAGGGTGGAGACCGTACGTTCCGTGACGGCGCCCCCCGTCGAGACAGTGCACCTCGCCGAGACGGCGATCGTCCCTTCCGTTCCGGTGACCGGAACGACCGCCCCTCGTGGCAGGGTGACCGCGGCGACTCGGGCCGGCCGCCTCGTGGCGACGGTCCCCGTGGTGCGGACCGTCCCCGTGACGGCGACCGTCCGTACCGTGGCGGGTCCGACCGTCCGGCTCGTGATGGCGACCGTCCGTACCGCGGTGGATCCGACCGTGCGGCTCGTGATGGCGACCGTCCGTACCGTGGCGGATCATCGGAACGTCCGGCTCGTGATGGTGACCGTCCGTACCGCGGCGGGTCCGACCGTCCGGCTCGTGATGGCGACCGTCCGTACCGCGGTGGATCCGACCGTCCGGCTCGTGATGGCGACCGTCCGTACCGTGGCGGGTCCGACCGTCCGGCTCGTGATGGTGACCGTTCCTTCCGCGGCGGGTCGTCCGATCGGCCCGCGCGTGATGGTGAGCGTCCGTACCGTGGCGGATCGTCCGAGCGTCCGCGTCGTGACGGTGACCGTCCGTACCGGGGCGGGTCATCTGACCGGCCTGCGCGTGATGGCGACCGTCCGGCGCGTGGTGGCTCGGACCGTCCATTCCGTGGCGGTTCGTCGGACCGCCCGGGTCGCGACGGCGGCGAAGAGCGTCGTCGGTTCGGCGACGGGACCCGTCACGCCGGCGCCCGCTTCGGCGAGGCCGCACGCGACGACTGGGAGGACCGCGACCCCTACGGCACGAAGTCGATCCGACCGCGCCACGACGACCCGGAGATCCCCGAGGAGATCCAGGCGCGCGACCTCGACCCCGCGGCACGCATGGAGCTGAAGACCCTCAGCAAGGACAACGCTGACTGGGTTGCGCGTCACCTCGTGGCCGCTGCGCTCTTCGTCGACGACGACCCCGAGACGGCCAACCAGCACGCCCTGAGCGCCGCTCGCCGTGCCGGTCGTGTGGGTGTGGTCCGCGAGACCGCCGCTATCACCGCGTACCGCCTCGGCGACTTCGCGACCGCCCTGCGCGAGCTCCGCACCTACCGCCGGATCTCCGGTCGCAACGACCAGCTGCCGATGATGGTGGACTGCGAGCGCGGCCTGGGGCGTCCGGAGCGTGCGCTGGAACTCGGTCGTTCGGTCGAGCGCTCGGCCCTCGAGACCCCGGTGCAGGTCGAACTCGCGATCGCCATGTCCGGCGCGCGTCTGGACCTCGGGAATCCCACAGCAGCACTCGGTGAGCTGGAGATTCCACAGCTCGACCCGTCCACCGCCTACACGTGGTCCCCGGCGCTCTACAGTGCTTACGCGGCCACGCTCGAGGAGCTCGGTCGACAGGACGAGGCCGACGAGTGGTGGGCACGCGTGGACCGCGCGGCAGCGGCCCTCGCCGAGATCGCGGACGACAATGCTTGGGAGACAGTTGATGTGGTCGAAGAAACGCTCGAAGTCGAAGAACACGGAGACGACGACGCCGACGACCTCGGAGCCGACGCCGTCGCGACCGACGAACTCGGCGGCGACGACGAGCCCACAGACGCCCTCGATGACGACATCGATGACGAACCCGCCCTCGACGACCTCGACGACGACACCTCAGCAGCCGATGAGCCCGGCGAGGTCGACGACGACAACCCCCGCGACGTCGACGGCTCCGCAGCCGGCTGATCGCGCGACTGCACTGACCGACGGCGTCGACGTGGTCCTCACCGACCTCGACGGCGTCGTCTACCGGGGCCGCAACGCGATCCCGCACGCGGTCGAGGCCCTGACCCGGGCCTCGCTCACGGCGCGGGTCGGCTACATCACGAACAATGCGTCGCGCCGCCCGATCGACGTCGCCGAGCACCTCGAGCGCTACGGGCTCGAGGTGTCCGAGGGTGATGTCGTCACCTCGTCGCAGGCCGGCGTCCAGCTGCTCGCGACCCTGGTCCCCGCCGGCTCGACCGTCCTGGTCACCGGCGGGCTTGGCCTGTCGAGCATCGTCGAGGCAGCCGGGTTCACGGTGACCTCGAGTGCCGAGGACTCCCCGGCCGCGGTCATCCAGGGCTTCTCGCCGGACCTCGGCTGGAAGGAACTGGCCGAGGCCTCGTTCGCCCTGGCCGACCCGGACGTGCCGTGGGTGGCCACGAACATGGACTGGTCGATCCCCGTCGAGCGGGGCATCGCGCCCGGCAACGGCACGCTCGTGTCCGCCGTGCACCAGGCCGTCGGTCGGATGCCGGTGGTCGCCGGCAAGCCCGAGCGGCCGATCTTCGACACCGCGGTCGAGCGGTTCGGCGGTGGTCGCACCCTGTTCATCGGTGACCGGTTGGACACGGACATCAAGGGCGCGAACGACGTCGGGATCCCGAGCGTGCTCGTGCTGACAGGGATCGACAAGGCGAAGCAGGTCCTCGCGGCCGACCAGCGCTCGCGTCCCACGTACGTGCTGGAAGACCTCCGGGGCCTGTCCCAGCCGTACCCGGAGACCGTCCGGCGCGAGGACGAGGACGGCACCCGGTACGTGACGGTCGGCACCTCGACGGTGGCGATGCGCGGGCACGTCGTCCGGGTGCTCGACGCCGGGACGGACATCGATCGGCTGCGTGCCGGCTCGACGCTCATCTGGGAGTCCGGGTTGGCCATCTACGGCCTCGACGTGGACCCGCAGCTGTACGGCGGCGAGTAGCGTGTCGGACGTGCCGAACCCCGAGCAGTCGTCCGCCGAACCCGAGCAGCAGGACGCCTTCGCCGCGCGCACAGCCGAGGCAGAGGCCCTGCCGCTTGCCGACCGCGCCGACGCCTTCTCCGCCCTGCACGACGAGCTGCGGACGCGGCTCGAGAGCGGCGGCTCCGCGAGTGCCTGAGCCGGACGGAGCCGTGCCCGACGCGACCCCGGTCCGCCTCGACGCCCTCCTCGCCGCACGCGGGCTCGCACGGTCGCGCACCGTCGCGAGCAAGCTGATCCAGGACGGCCGGGTGGTCGTCGACGGCCGTGCGGTCGTGAAGCCGTCAACACCGATCGCCGCCGACGCGGACATCGAGGTCGACGCCGCGGATGAATGGGTCTCGCGTGCCGCCCGGAAGCTCGTCGGTGCGCTCGATGCGTTCGACGTCGATCCCTCCGGCCGGGTGGTGCTCGACGTCGGTGCGAGCACCGGTGGCTTCACCCAGGTGCTGCTCGCGCGGGGAGCCCGACGGGTCGTCGCGCTCGACGTGGGCCACGGGCAGCTGCACCCGACCGTCGCACTCGACGAACGCGTCGCGGTGGTCGAGGGGCTGAACGCGCGCAACCTCACGCGCTCCGACTACCTGGCGCTCGACACCGCTGCCGGCGAGACGAGCCTGGTGGTGGGGGACCTGTCCTTCATCTCGCTCCGACTCGTGCTGCCGGCACTGGCCGAAGCCGTCCCCGCCGACGAGTTCGTGCTCCTGGTGAAGCCCCAGTTCGAAGTGGGTCGCGGTGGGGTGCGCGAAGGCATCGTGCACGACGCCGGGCTCCGGAACGACGCGCTCATGAACGTGCTCTGGGCGGCGTGGGACCTCGGCCTCGGCACGAGCGGACTCGTCGCGTCGCCCATCGTCGGGACGCACGGCAACCACGAGTACCTCGCCCGCTTCCAGCGCGGTGTCGGGGGCAATCCGACAGAATGGAGAGTCCGGGCGACCGAACTCACGGAAGGGTCTTCATGAGTGACGAACGGCACATCCTGCTCGTGTCCCACACGGGCCGCCGTGACTCGATCGACGCTGCGGTCGAGGTCTGCGACCTCCTGCACGCGGCCGGTCTCACGCCCGTCATGCCCTTCGACGAGTACGCCGACATCCGGCGGGCCGAGGCATCCGTCGGCAAGGTGGACATCCTCGGTGTCGACGTCCAGCCGAACCAGCTCGAGATCGTCATCGTGCTCGGCGGCGACGGCACGATCCTCCGCGCGGCGGAGCTCGTGCGGAACACCGGCGCGCCGCTGATCGGTGTGAACCTCGGCCACGTCGGGTTCCTGGCCGAGAGCGAACGTGACGGCCTGTCCGAGACCGTGGAGCGTGCGCTGTCCGGCGAGTACAAGGTCGAGGAACGCGTCACCCTGCAGGTCGACGTGGTCGTGGGCAACCAGATCGTCTACTCGAGCTGGGCGCTGAACGAGGCCACGATCGAGAAGGCCTCACGGGAGCGGATGCTCGAGGTCGTGACCGAGGTCGACGGCCGCCCGCTGTCGTCCTTCGGCTGCGACGGCGTGGTCGTGTCGACCCCGACCGGCTCCACGGCGTACTCGTTCTCCGGCGGTGGCCCCATCGTGTGGCCGGACGTCGACGCGCTGCTCATGGTGCCGCTGAGCGCCCACGCCCTGTTCGCCCGTCCGATCGTCGTCGGGCCCGACTGCACGCTCGCGATCGAGGTCCTGCGGCGCACGAGCGGCGTCGGCGTCCTGTGGTGCGACGGCCGACGGACCCACGACCTGCCCCCGGGTGCCCGTGTCGAGGTCCGGCGTTCGCCCGATCCGGTGCGTGTCGCCCGACTCAAGGACGCTCCGTTCACCGACCGCCTGGTCGCGAAGTTCCAGCTGCCCGTCGCCGGGTGGCGCGGCCCCCAGAGCGACGAGGACGACCGATGAGCACGGAGCGCATCCGATGAGCACGGAGGACGACCGATGATCGGCGTGGAAGGGCGCAGTATCGCTTCGGCCGGGTCAGTCGTGGCGCAGCGAACGACGGAGGACGACCGATGATCGGCGTGGAAGGGCGCAGCATCGCTTCGGCCGGGTCAGCCGTGGCGCAGCGAACGACGGAGGACGACCGATGATCGAGGAGATCGCGATCCGCGACCTCGGTGTCATCGGTGAGACCACGCTCGAACTCGGGCCGGGCTTCACCGTCGTCACCGGGGAGACCGGTGCGGGCAAGACCATGATCGTCACCGCGCTCGGGCTGCTGCTCGGTGCGCGGGCCGATGCCGGCTCGGTGCGCCGCGGTGCGTCGAGTGCCGTCGTCGAAGGTCGCTGGCACGTCCCCGAGCAGGACGCCGTCGCCGAACGCGTCGAGGACGCCGGCGGCACCGTCGAGGACGGCGAACTCATCCTCACCCGCACGGTCTCCGCCGAGGGGCGCAGCCGTGCGACCGTCGGCGGCCGCAGTGCGCCCGTGGCGGTGCTCGGCGAGCTCGCCGACCAGCTCGTCACCGTGCACGGGCAGTCCGACCAGATCCGCCTGACCTCGGCCACCGCGCAGCGGGCTGCCCTCGACGGGTTCGGGGGAGCCTCGCTCGAGAAGGCCCTCGCCCGGTACGTCGCCGCGTACGACGCCTGGCAGCAGCACGCCGGCGAACTCGAGGTGCTGGTCCGCGACCGGGACGACAGGGTGGCCGAGGCCGAGCGGATCCGCGCGGCCTCCGACGAGATCGAGGCCGCCGACCCGCAGCCCGGCGAAGACGTCGAGCTGGCCGAGCGCGCCGAACGGTTGGGGAACCTCGAGGAGCTCCGGTTGTCCGCGGCCCTGGCACACGAGGCGCTGTCCAGCGAGTCCCTCGACGGCGTCTCCGACGTCGTCGGCCTGGTCGAGTCCGCACGCCGTGCCGTGGAGCGCGTCGTGTCGTCGGACAGCGCCCTGCAGCCGGTGCTCGAGCAGCTCACGGAACTCGGGATCCAGGCGGCCGAGGCCTCGGCGAGCATCTCGAGCTACCTCGGTTCCCTGGAACCCGAGGCCGGGCACGACCTGGAGCTCATCAACGAACGCCGGGCTCTGCTGGCCGGCCTCACCCGCAAGTACGGCGAGACGGTGGACGACGTTATCTCCTACGGACAGCGCGCTAGTGACCGGCTGCTCGAGCTCGACGGCGACGACGACCGGATCGCGGCGTTGCAGCAGTCGGTCGAGCAGGACGAGCAGGCGCTCGAGTCCGCCGCCGCCGCGCTCACGACGGCGCGCAGCAAGGCCGCGGCCGACCTGGCGAAGCGCGTGACCGCTGAGCTGAAGACCCTCGCGATGGGTGGCGCGACCCTGGTGGTCGAGGTCACCGACGCCGGCGAGTACCGCCGCCACGGCCGTGACCAGGTGACGATCCTGCTCCAGCCGCACTCCGGCACCGACCCCCGGCCGATCGGCAAGGGGGCGTCCGGCGGTGAGCTCTCGCGCGTCATGCTCGCGATCGAGGTCGTCATGGCCGGCAGCACCACGGTGCCGACGTTCGTCTTCGACGAGGTCGACGCCGGCGTCGGTGGGGCGGCGGCGATCGAGATCGGCCGACGGCTGGCGAAGCTCGCCGAGCGCACGCAGGTCATCGTCGTCACGCACCTGGCCCAGGTCGCGGCCTTCGCGAACAACCACCTCAACGTCGTGAAGGACGCCAGCGGGGCCGTCACGTCGTCGAGCGTGCGCCGGCTCGAGGGCGAGGACCGGTTGCAGGAGATGGCCCGACTGCTCTCCGGACTCGGCGACAGCGCCAGCGGCATCGAGCACGCCCGCGAGTTGCTCGACGTGGCCGGCCAGCGAGCCTGACGGCCGGCGAGCCGAGCGGCCGGGCGAGCGGGTGCTGCCCGCCGACCCGGCCACGGCCCGAGGACCCGGCCACGGCCCGAGGACCCGGCCACGGCCCGAGGACCCGGCCACGGCCCGAGGACCCGGCCACCCACCTGCGCAACGCCCACGGCGAACCGAAGTCGCGCCTCCCGGCAGTTCTGACGTACGATGGAATCCCGTGGCGGACACTCTCAGCGGCGGTACCAATTCTTCGATCTCGACCCCGAAGGTGACGAAGCAGATCTTCGTGACCGGCGGGGTCGTCTCGTCTCTCGGCAAGGGCCTGACGGCGGCCAGCCTCGGCAACCTGCTCACGGCTCGCGGCCTCAAGGTCGTCATGCAGAAGCTCGACCCGTACCTCAACGTGGACCCGGGCACCATGAACCCGTTCCAGCACGGCGAGGTCTTCGTGACCGACGACGGTGCGGAGACGGACCTCGACATCGGGCACTACGAGCGCTTCCTCGACATCAACCTGTCGCAGGCCGCCAACGTCACGACCGGCCAGGTGTACTCGACGGTCATCGCCAAGGAGCGTCGCGGCGAGTACCTCGGTGACACGGTGCAGGTCATCCCGCACATCACCGACGAGATCAAGCGTCGGATGCGCGAGCAGGCGCACAACGACCCGCAGCCCGACGTGATCATCACCGAGGTCGGTGGCACCGTCGGCGACATCGAGTCGCAGCCGTTCATCGAGTCCGCCCGTCAGGTCCGGCACGAGCTCGGCCGCAACAACGTGTTCTTCGTGCACGTCTCCCTGGTGCCGTTCATGAACGCCTCGGGTGAGCAGAAGACCAAGCCGACGCAGCACTCCGTGGCGGCGCTCCGCTCGATCGGCATCCAGCCGGACGCGCTCGTCCTGCGCAGCGACCGTCCGGTGTCGGAGTCGAACAAGCGCAAGATCGCGCTGATGTGCGACGTCGACGAGGACGCCGTGGTGAACGCGGTGGACGTCCCCTCGATCTACGACCTGCCGACGCTGCTGAACAACCAGGGCCTCGACCAGGTCATCGTCGATGCGCTCAAGCTCGAGGCCGGCCCCGTCGACTGGACGGCGTGGACCCCGGTCCTGCGTGCCGTTCACGAGCCGAAGAAGGCCGTCACGATCGCCCTCGTCGGCAAGTACATCGACCTGCCCGACGCCTACCTGTCCGTGACCGAGGCGCTCCGTGCGGGTGGCTTCGCGCACGACGCCAAGGTGACGCTGAAGTGGGTCGTGTCCGACGACTGCACCACGCCCGAGGGCGCGGCGAAGCAGCTCGGCGACGTCGACGGCATCTGCATCCCGGGTGGGTTCGGCGTGCGCGGCATCGAGGGCAAGCTCGGCGCGCTGAAGTTCGCGCGTGAGCAGGGGATCCCGACGCTCGGCCTGTGCCTCGGCCTGCAGTGCATGGTCATCGAGTACGCCCGGCACGAGGTCGGTCTGACCGACGCGTCGAGCACCGAGTTCGACCCGGAGACCTCGACGCCGGTCATCGCGACGATGGCGGAGCAGGTGGACATCATCGCCGGTGGCGACCTGGGCGGCACGATGCGCCTGGGGCTGTACCCGGCGTCGTTCACGCAAGGGTCGCTGGCGGCGGAGCTGTACGGAGCGCCGGAGGCCTCCGAGCGGCACCGTCACCGCTACGAGGTGAACAACAAGTACCGCGAGCAGATCGCGGACGCCGGCCTGGTCTTCTCGGGCACGTCGCCCGACGGCACGCTGGTGGAGTACGTCGAGCTCCCGCGCGACGTGCACCCGTTCTACATCGCCACGCAGGCGCACCCGGAGCTCCGCTCGCGTCCGACCGATGCGCACCCGCTGTTCGCGGGGCTCGTCGCGGCCGCGATCGAGCGTCACGAGGCGTCCAGCCTGTTCGACCCGCAGACCGAGGAGCAGGTCGCGTAAGCGCCGGTCTCCACGATCGGACGGGAGGCGCGGTGCCAGCTGGCACCGCGCCTCCCGTCCGTCCGGGGGGGGGGGGGCGTCCACGGGCCGTCCGTCTGTCGCCGCGTCAGGGGCGCGTGCTTGGATGGAGACGTGACAGACGCACCGATCGCTGACGAGTCCGCCTCCTTCGAGGTCACCGAATCCACCGTCGTGTACGAGGGCGCCGTCTGGGACGTGCGCCGCGACACCGTCGCGTACAACGGCGATTCGATGGTCCGCGAGTACATCGACCACACGGGCGCCGTCGCCGTGTACGCCGAGGACGACGAGGGCCGCGTCCTGGTCATCCAGCAGTACCGACACCCGGTGCGGCTGCGGGACTGGGAGCTGCCCGCCGGTCTGCTCGACATGGAGGGCGAGGACCACCTGACGGCCGCGAAGCGCGAGCTGGGCGAGGAGGCCGATCTCGAGGCCGACACGTGGGAGCCCCTCGTCCGTTACAACACGTCCTCGGGCGGCAGCGACGAGTTCATCCAGATCTACCGGGCGCGCGGTGTTCGCTCGACCGAGTCCGCGTTCGAGCGTGAGGCGGAAGAGGCCGACATCGTGACGCGCTGGGTCCCGCGGGCAGAGCTGCTCGAGGGGATCCTGGGCGGTCGGCTCAACAACTCGGCCCTCGTCGTCGCGACGCTCGCCGTCGAGGCCATCGAACAGCGCGGCAAGTGAGCGGATCCGCGGTCGACGGCTTGCGCGACCTGGTCGCCACCGGCACCTGGACGCACGAGCCGGACGCCGCCGAGTTCGACGGCGACGTGTTCCGCGTCGCCGCGGTCGAGGGCAGCGATGCCTGGCGGACCACCTCGTACGGGTTCGTGCACGACTCCGAGCACGCGCTGCTGCAGCCGACCGACGGGCCGTTCTCGGTCGAGGCGTCGTTCGTGCTCGACTACACCGAGCAGTTCGACCAGGCCGGGGTGTTCCTGCGCGTCGACGAGCAGACGTGGATCAAGGCCGGCGTGGAGTTCTCGGACGGAGCGCCGCAGCTCGGGGCCGTGGTCACGCGCGGGTTCTCGGACTGGTCGGTGTCGCCCGTGCCGGAGTGGGCGGGCCGGGTCGTGACCGTCCGCGCGAGCCGCGATGGTGACGCCGTGACGATCCGGGCGTGGGCCGACGGCGACGAGCCCCGTCTCGTCCGGGTCGCCTACCTCGACCCGGAGGCCGTCGTCTCCGCGGGGCTGCTGTGCGCCGGGCCGACGCGGGCCGGGCTGACCGTGACGTTCACGGGGTTCCGCGTGGGCGCGCCGGACGAGGCGTTGCACTGACGTGCTGGCCGACGGTCCGTCGTGTCGCCGCTCGCCGGTTAGCCTGCTGAGGTGATGCCCCTCGACCGTGCCGTGGAGACGTACCTCCGGCACGTCGCGATCGAGCGGGGACTCTCGCAACACACGTTGTCGGCGTACCGGCGGGACCTCGCCGTGTTCGCCGATTGGCTCGCGACCGCTCCGGTGGTCGATTCCGACGGCGCGGACCGGGCTGGTGGTGCGTCGGCGATCGCTGACGTCGCCCGGCTGGCACGGGCGGACGTCTCGGAGTTCGTGACCTACCTGGCGACGAAGCCGGACGGTCCGCTGGCGCCGAGGTCGATCGCGCGGATGCTCAGCTCGGTCCGGTCGTTCACCGCCTTCGCCGCGGGGGAGGGCTGGCTGCCGCTCGACCCGGGCACCGCCGTCCGGCCGCCGAAGGCCCCGATGCGGCTGCCGAAGGCGATCCCCGTCGAGGACATGGGACGGCTGCTCGGGGCGGTGTCCGTCGATGCCGACGACCCCGTCCAGCTGCGGGACAAGGCGTTGCTCGAGCTGCTCTACGCAACGGGTGCGCGGATCTCCGAGGCGGTGGGACTGTCGGTCGACGACGTGACGACGCTGTCGGACGCCGCTGCTGACGCTTCTGGCCCGGGCCCCGGTGCGGACGGGCTGTCCGTCGTGAAGGTCACCGGCAAGGGCAACAAGCAGCGGATCGTCCCGCTCGGCAGCTTCGCCCGGGCCGCGATCGATGCCTACCTGGTGCGGGCACGGCCGGTGTTCGCGGCGCGAGGGGCGTCGACACCGGCGCTGTTCCTCGGTGCCCGCGGCGCGCGGTTGTCGCGGCAGAGCGCCTGGCTCGTGATCCAGGCCGCCGCTGCTGCCGCCGACCTGGAGGCGCACGTGTCACCGCACACGTTCCGGCACTCGTTCGCGACGCACCTGCTCGAGGGCGGTGCTGATGTGCGCGTGGTGCAGGAGTTGCTCGGGCACGCGAGTGTCGCCACGACGCAGATCTACACGATGGTCACGGCGGACATGCTGCGGGACGTGTACCAGACGGCACACCCGCGGGCGCGGCGGTAGGTCTCGTCGCGGCGGAAGGGTCTCGCCAACGAAGGCGAGGCCCTTCCTCCACGCATCAGCTCGAGTGCCCCCGTCAACGACGCGCCCGATGGCCGAACGAGGCCCAGGCGAGGAACATCCCGGTCAGGAGACCGAACATCCCGACACCGAGGAGGCGCAGCTCGCCGTCGGAGACACCGTTCGGCATCACGCTGACCAGCCATCCGAACCAGAGAACGATCGGCAGGAGACGCAGGAGCCTCGAGGCCCACCGATCGGTGAATTCTCCGGCCGTGGCCAGGGCGAACCCGACGAGGAGTCCGACGAAGAGTGGTGTGATCATCGTTCTAGCATTTCGGGAACGTCGGCCACCACTGGGCGATGACGCCGGGAAGCCCCGCCAGGTGGAGTTTCACGCACTTTCCCCCGGCGAGCTGTGCCGTGCTGAACGCGGCGAGCACACCGCAGGTCACCGTGAGCGCTCGGAGGACCGGTACGGGTGACTTCGAGAAGAGCGCCGCACAGCTCGCCACCGTCCCGACGACCGTGGCGCTCTCGGCTCGGTTGAACGTGACGGTCCAGTACCCAGGGAACGTGCTGTAGCGCGGATCGGCGACGACCGGATAGGCCGTCCGCGAATCGACTTGGACGTCCTGGACGAGAGTTGTCCCGTCGACCCGGTAGTTCGTCGGCAGGGCTCGTCCGCTCGCATCGACCGCCCATGGTGCGTCGATGCCGGCGATCAGATCACCGTTGGCGTCGCTCACAGTCACCCGTCCGTCGTCGAGGAGCACCAGTTCGACATCGTCGTCGAACGCCCAGCTCGCACGGGACGATGCCGGAGCGCTCATCACCGCCGCGTAGCGAGTCGAGTTCTCATCGAGACGGTCCGCTGTGTACTGGACACCGGCCTCGTGGTCCGAGTTCGGGCCGGGGGTGATGCTGGTAGCCGCCGATGTGCCCGGGGCCGCTGAGGGGGCACCCGATGCGAGCACCTCAGGGCTGTCTGGAAGGAAATCGTCGGCGAGGCCGAGCGCGCGCTCCGCGGCCTCGACGGCCCGGATCGTCTGATCCTCTCCGAGGGGAGCCGCCGCGGCTGGTGTTGCGGACAGGAGCGCGCACCCCAGCACGACCGACGACATGGCCGCGAGAGTAGTTGCCCCGCATGTCCCGAGCTTGTTCATGGTTCTCCCTTCGGTACGGCGGCAATGCCGTACTGGAATACTGCATGACAGATTCGGCGGGTCTCAACCTCTGGCTATCTTTGCCATCGGTGATCTGATCAGTGTTGCCCCGCGTCAGAAGAGATGGAGCTGCACTGACGCGGCTACAGCGCCGGTCGCGACGGCCACGACGATGGCGCTCGCCGAAGCGCTCCTCGCGAGCACTCGCCACCCGCCGGTCGCGCCGGGGTGGACGACACCGACGAGCCCACACACGAGAGCGAGCACGCTGCAGGCGCCCAGCGGGTTGATGAGGATCGACGTCAGGGCGAGCAGCACCGCGAGCACCGTGAGCACGGACAACCGTCGGTCGCGACCGCCGCCGGACGCCCACGCATGGGTCCGGATCGCCGCCGTCTGCACCGAGAACGACGGCCCCGCCGGAGCGACGACGATCGGCGTGACCGGTTCTGCAGCGGCCGCGGGGACTCGCGTGGCCGCTCCCCAGGTGCGACCGTCCCACCAGCGCAGGCGACGGGCGTCCTGCGGGTCCGGGAACCAGCCTGCGGCCGGCAGCGTCACGGTTGCTCCTCGAGGTGCGGGGTGGATCGACGCTCCCGAGCCTAGGAGTGCGGTCGTCGCCGCCCCAGTCCCCAGCCGGGTGTCAGCACAAGGGGGGACCGGGCCGGTGCACTACGGTCGGGGCGTGCCCTCGACGCTCGACGACTTCTGGACCGCGCGACGCCGCGAGCGTCCGGGACTTCCAACGGCCGTGCCGGAGGCGTGGTCCTTCGGCGCGACCCCGGAGCAGGCGGACGCGCTCCTGCGGCTCGTGCTCGACGGGGTCAAGGTCGGCACGGCGTCGTCGCTCTGGGACTACGAGGCGACCGGTGACCCTCTGCCGGCAGCCGACGAGTTGAGCATCGTGACCGACGGCTCGGGTGCGCCCCGCGCCGTCATCGAGACGACTGTGGTCAGGGTGGTGCCGTTCGACCAGGTCGGCGCGGACCACGCCTGGGCCGAGGGCGAAGGCGACCGGACGCTCGAGTACTGGCGGAGGGTGCACGAAGCGTTCTGGCGTGCACACTCGGAGAGCCCACGCGGGTTCGCACCGGACATGCCCGTGGTGTGCGAGCGCTTCCAGCTGCTCTGGCCGAACGGCTGAGCCCGTGCCCGAGCCGGGTGCCGGTCAGGCGGGGACCGGTGCCGCGTCGACCTCGGTGAAGACGTCCTTCACGGCGGCGAGCAGCCGTGCGTTGAAGTCCACGCCGAGCTGGTTCGGCACGGTGACGAGCACGGTGTCGGCAGCACGGACGGCCTGGTCGGCAGCGAGGTCCGCGACGAGCTGCTCGGGCTCACCGATGTAGGAACGGCCGAACCGGGCCAGCCCGCCGTCGAGGTGCCCGACCTGGTCCTGCCCCTCGACCTGCGCGCGGATGCCGAAGTAGTGGCGCGACTCGTCGTCGATGATCGGGATGATGCTGCGCGAGACCGAAACGCGCGGTTCGCGGTCCCAGCCCGACTCGGACCACACCCGGCGGAAGCGCTCGATCTGCTCGGCCTGCAGCTGGTCGAAGGGCACACCGGTGTCTTCGGTCAGCAGGGTCGAGGACATCAGGTTCATGCCCTGCTCGGCCGTCCACTTGGCGGTGGCGCGCGTGCCGGCACCCCACCAGATGCGATCGCCGAGCGAGTCGGACAGCGGGGAGATCGGCAGGGACCCGACCGAACCCGTCATCTGCGGGTTGGCGTTCGCCATCGGCTCGCCGGCGATCGCGCGGCGGAACACGTCGGTGTGCGCACGCGCCATGTCGCCACCGTTCTCGTCAGCGGCGTCGGGCACGTAGCCGAACTGCTGGTAGCCGGCGAGGGCGGTCTCGGGTGATCCCCGCGAGACGCCGAGCTGCAGTCGGCCGCCGGAGATGAGGTCGGTCGCCGCAGCTTCTTCTGCCATGTAGAGCGGGTTCTCGTAGCGCATGTCGATCACGCCGGTGCCGATCTCGATCCGGCTCGTCTTCGCCGCGATGGCGGAGAGCAGCGGGAACGGCGCGGCCTGCTGCGGCGCGAAGTGGTGCACGCGGAAGTAGGCGCCGTCGAGACCGGCTTCCTCGGCTGCGACCGCGAGGTCGATCGCCTGCACCAGGGCCTCCCGCCCGCTGCGCACCTTCGACCCCGGCACGTCACGCCAGTGTCCGAACGACAGGAACCCGATCTTCGTCATGTCCATGCGAACGCATCCGGAGGCGGGGCCATTCCGCCGCGACTACCGTGTCCGGGATGGAGGATCCCCGCCCCGCACTCGAGGCCGAACGCGCCCGCAACGAACGGCTGCTGACCGAGGTCGAGCGGAGCATGCGCGACGTCAGTGACGCGCGGCAGGACGCCAACTCCGACGACGAGCACGACCCGGAGGGCGCGACCCTGGCGTGGGAACGCGGCTCGCTCGGTGCGGTCCGCGACGGCGCCCGGCTGCGGGTACGGCAGGTGGACGCCGCGCTCGCACGACTCGTCGACGGCAGCTACGGGCGCTGCGCGGTCGGTGGCGAGCCGATCCCGGAGGCCCGGCTGGCGGCCGTCCCGTGGGCGGCGACGTGCGTCGCGCACGCGTGACGGGCACGTGGGCGGTACCGCGTCACGGCCTGGAGGCACGGCGAACGGCCGCCACGCGCCTCCCGGCATGCGCACCCCGCGTTCACCCCGTGCGCCGCTGATTCCCAGCCGCGCGCCCTACGTTTTCGGCATGGACGGCGACCCGAACGACCGACCCGGCGAAGCCCGGGCCGACGGCGCGGATCGCCAGCGCTTCCAGTGGTTCCACCGCTTGCGCGCCTGGATCCACGCGCGGCCGCACGTGCACCTGCTCTACAAGGTGCTGGTCGGCATCGTCGGCGGGCTGGTCGTCATCATCGGGCTGATCCTGGTGCCGCTGCCGGGGCCGGGATGGCTCGTCGTGTTCATCGGCCTCACGGTGCTGGCGAGCGAGTTCCACTTCTTCCACAAGATCATCACCTGGCTCAAGGCGCAGTTGCACCGCTTCTGGGACTGGGCCAAGCGGCACGGGCCGAAGCGTCTGCGCGATGCTGCCGACCGGGGCAAGGCCGACGTCGACGCTGCGCACACCGGTGCGGCGCGGACGGTCGGGGTGCGTGCGCGGGCCCGCGGCGCGAACTCGGCGCACCCGGGCCACTAGTCGGGTCGCCGCTGTCGCGCGCTGGTGATGTCGGCACCGTGCCGTGCTGGTCACCGGGTGCGAGGTTGATCGCTCCGTACGGCGCTGCAGGCTCGCACCGAGCGATCAACCTCGCACCGAATGGGCATCACCGCACCGTGCCGGGCACGCCTACTCGGCCGCGACCCGGACCGAACCGGTCGCGGTGCGCTCGATGACCTCGGCGGCGTGCTCCTCGACCTCGGCAGCGTCCTTCGACGACAGCTGCAGCACGAGGGCGACGACCGCGGCGAGCACGATGAAGCCCCCGTACCCGGCGATGACCGGGACGAGGCCGACCGACGGCTCGAGCAGCCCGCCGATGACCGAGGGCACCCCGAACGCCAGGTAGCTGACGACGTAGATCGTGGAGAGCAGTCCGGCGCGGTGGGTGGGCGCAGCGGTGGCGAGCAACATCCGCAGCGGTGCCTGGAACCCGGCACCGAAGCCGACACCGGCGATCGCGCTGCCGACGACCATGCCCGGCAGGGAGTGTGCGAACACGAACGACACCGTGACGATCGGGCCGAGCACGAGCGCGACGAGCCCGAGCAGGACCGCGCGTCGGGTGTCCATCCGCTGGATCGCCAGACCGGTCAGGGCACCGACGCCGGTGACCACGGCGATGAGGGCGCCGGCGGCGAAGTGGTTCGTGATGCCGAAGACCGTGCCGAGCGCCGAGGGGACGAGCGACAGGAACATGCCGCCGAGCGCCCAGCTGGCGACGAGCGAGCCGGCGACGCCGCGGAACAGCCGGCGTGAGGACCGCGGCACGCTGATCGTCGGACGCAGGGAGCGAAGAGCGCCGGGACGACGCTGCACCTGCTCGGGGACGACGAACAGTGCGAGCACCAGCAGCACGAGGAGTGCGCCGAACAGCAGGTAGACGAGCTGCTCCGGTGCCGGACCCCACTGCGCCAGCGCGCCGCTCGACATCGCGCCGGTGGCCAGTGCGATCGGCGGGATGACGCCGTTCAGCACGCCGGCCATGGTGGGGTGGCGTTCGAGGGAGTTGTCGATGAGGGCCGCACCGAGGGCCCCGATGAGCAGCCCGACCGAGACACCCTGCACGATCCGGTCGACGATGAGTGCCACGACCCCGTCCGCCATGGCGAAGAGGCCGAGCGACAGCGCGACGCCCAGGCCGCCGACGACGAGCACCGGCTTGCGGCCGACGTGGTCGGACAGGCGACCCGCGACGAGCAGACTCGCCAACAGGCCGGCGACGTAGATGGCGAAGACCCCGGTGAGCATGAGCGGGGTGAGGTGCCACTCGGCTGCGTAGACGGGGTAGATGGGCGACGGGACGGCCGACGACGCGACCGAGACCAGGAGCATCGCCGCCAGGATCCAGAACCCGGCGACCGAACGAGCTGACTGGTGCATGCGCACCCCTTTCCGTCTCCGTGCAGTACGACTGCATTCGTACCGCACACGAACAGTACGACGCAAGTCGTACAGCAAGCCGAACGGTGGTAGCGTCCCGTCCATGCCCGCGCACGTCGATGCTCCTGAACGGCTGCCGCAGCCGTCCGTGGCCGAGATGGACCTCCCGGTCGTGATGGACGCCCTGAGTGATCCGATCCGGCTCGCGATCCTGCACCGCTACCTGGTCGACGCGGCCGGGGGCGAGCGCAGCTGCGGTTGGGTCGGCATCGACCGGCCGAAGTCCACGCTGACCCACCACTTCCGGGTCCTGCGTGAGGCCGGTCTGCTCGAGCAGCATCTCGAGGGCCTGACCCGCGTCAGCCGCGTCCGCGTCGAGGACGTGCAGCAGCGGTTCCCGGGGCTCCTCGACCTGGTGCTCGACTGGCAGGTCCCCGCGGCCCTGCTGCGCGAGGGGATCGCCTCGTGAGCACCGGCGCGAGCACCGGCGTGGACGCTGTGCACACGCTTCCGTCGATCGTCGCGGACCCTGCCGTCACCACGGCGCTCGCCGCAGACCTGACGGCGGCCGGCTTCACCGTCGACCGGCTCGACTCGCTGTGGGGCGCCGAGGCCGCCGCGTCGCTGCACCGCGGTTCGCGGGTGGCCGCGCTCCGTGCGCTCGCCGCCCGCGAGACCACGCCGCTCGGCACGCTGGCGACGCTGTTCGTGCTCGGCCTGCCGGTGGCGCGGGCCGAGGCCGCTGTGGCGTTCCCGACCGCCGGGCTCGACGCCGTCATCGCCGCGGGCCTGCTGCGCAGCGGAGGCGAAGGCGACGGCAACGGCGCTGACGCGCTCATCCACCCCACCGTCGACCTGCGCCCCTACGCCTTCGTCGACGACCTCGGCGCAGGCAGCTGGTGGATCGTCTCCGACCTCGGTGAGCTCGCCCTCGGGCACGCGATCAGCGAGGAACACGTGCTCGGCATCGGCGGCGCCACCACGACGTTGAGCGGCCTGCAGGTGCCCGTGCCGGTCGAGCGTGTGCTCGACCTCGGCACCGGGTGCGGCATCCAGGCCATGCACGCGCGGCGCTTCGCCGACCACGTGGTCGCCACCGACATCTCGCGCCGTGCCCTCGACATCGCCCGGTTCAACGCCCAGTTGAACGGCATCGACGGAATCGACTTCCGGTTCGGCTCACTGTTCGAGCCGGTCACGGGGGAGCGCTTCGACCGGATCGTCTCGAACCCGCCCTTCGTCATCACTCCCCGTCGCGAGGGCGTCCCGTCGTACGAGTACCGCGACGGCGGCATGGTCGGTGACGCCCTGGTCGAGACGGTGCTCCGCGGCCTCGAGGCCCACCTCGAGCCCGGCGGCACCGCCCAGCTCCTCGGCAACTGGGAGTACCACTGGGGCGTCGACGGCCTGGACCGCGTGCGTGCCTGGTTCGCCGACACCGACCTCGACGTGTGGGTGATCGAGCGCGAGCGGCAGGACCCGACGTCCTACGCCGAGACCTGGATCCGCGACGGTGGGACCAAACCCGGCACGGCCGAGTTCGACACCCTGATGGGCGCCTGGCTCGACGACTTCGCGGACCGTCGGGTGACCGGCGTCGGCTTCGGCTACGTCGTGGTGCGTCGACCCCTGCCTGGAGGCCCGTCCGGGCTCCGCCGGTTCGAGCGCGTCCCCGAGACGCTCGGCTCCAACCCCGCTGGCCTCGGTGCGACGGTCGCCCGCGTCCTCGACGCGGCCGCCTGGCTCGCCGCGCACGACGACGCCGCGCTCGCCGCCGCCCACCTGTCCGTGGCCGGCGACGTCACCGAGGAGCGGTACTACTGGCCGGGCAACGACGACCCCACCGTGATGACCCTGGTGCAGGGCGGCGGGCTCGGGCGCCGAGTGGATGCGGACACCGCACTCGCGGCGTTCGTGGGTGCATGCGACGGCGACCTGTCCGTCGCGGCGATCATCGGTGCGCTCGCGCAGATCACCGGCGTCGACGAGCAGGCGCTCGCCGCCGACCTGCTGCCGGCGGCGCGCGACCTGGTGCTCGACGGGATGCTCGTCCCCGCCGCCTGACGATCAGGCGCGGTGGTCGCGCCAGCTGTGCTCGGGCGCGTAGCCGAGGAGCTCGCGGGCCTTCTCCGACGACAGCAGCGAGCTGACGCCGTCGATGTCCGCCCGGCGCTCGATGTCCGGCACGAAGCGTTCGACGAGCTCGATGGTCGGGGTGTCCATCACCGTGTCGGGGCTCGCGATGACGAAGGCCTCGAACCCGGTGAGGTCGGCCTCGAGTGACTTCCGGACCGCCTGGGCGCCGTCGCGGGAGTCGATGTACGACCACAGGTTGAACGTCTTCGCCTCGGGGGTGGCGTCCCACGGGAACGCCGGGTAGTCGGTCTCGTCCATCACGTTCGAGAAGCGCAGGCCGATCATCTTCAGCTCGGGGTCCCAGCGGGTGAAGTGGCGTGCCATCTCCTCCTCGACCGCCTTGCCGAGCGAGTACGAGGACTGCGGGCGGACGGCGAACTCCTCGTCGACCGGCAGGTAGGGCGGGTGGTGCTCGCCCATCGGGATGCCGAGCAGGGTCTCGCTCGACGCCCACACGACGTTCTTGATCTTCGCGGCACGGGCGGCGTGGAAGACGTTGATCGACGAGGTCACGTTGTTCGTGATGAGGGCCACGTCGGGGACCTGTCCCGGGGCCGGAACCGCCGCCAGGTGCACGACGGCGTCGACGTGGTCGTACCGGTCGTCGATGCCGAGCAGGGCGTTCAGGACCTGGCCGTGGTCGGTCAGGTCGATCCGCACGAACGGCACACGCTCGGGCTTGTCGGGCGAGGGGACCCGGTCGAGCAGGACCACGTCGTACCCGTGCGCATCGAGGTCGCGCACCACCGCTCGTCCGAGCTTGCCGCTGCCACCGGTCACCACTACACGCGTCATCGCGTCACTCCACATCGTCGTCGGAACACACCCTGGCGGGCACCGACCATCCTGCCCCGCCACCCTTGAGGCGGCCAGGCCCTGTCCGTACCCCACTGCCGGAACCTGGTGCCGGGCTGGGCCGGGCCGGGCCGTGCCGTCAGGCGGTGGGGGCGACCTGGGCGATCGCGAGGCGGGCGACGAGCTCGACGTGCTCGGCCATGTCGCGGGTGGGGTCGAAGAGCCACTGGATCTGCATGCCGTCGGACACCGCGAGCAGCACGCTGGTGAGTTCGTCGGGGTCGATGTCGGTGCGCAGTCGGCCGTCCTGCTGCATCGTGCGGAAGTCGGCGGACAGGTCGCGGCGGCTGCGCTCGTACCGCTCGCGGAAGTACTCGTGCGCCGGGTGCTCCGAGTCGGTCGCGGCCGCGGCGGACAGGTTGACGAACATCTGCACCAGGCCGGGGACCTCGGCGTTGTGCCGCACGATCGCCGCGAGCAGGGCCGCCGGGTCCGCGGCCTGCCAGTCGTGCGCGAGGTCGAGTTCGTCGCGGCGGCGGAGGATCTCGACCCAGAGCTCGTCCTTCGAGTCGAAGTAGTGCAGCAGGCCGGCCTGGGTCAGCTCCACGGCGTCGGCGATGTCCTTGATGCTCGTCCGCCGGAAGCCCTGCGACGCCACGAGGTCCAGCGCGACCGTGAGGATCTCCTCGCGCTTCGCGATGCCCTTTGCGTACGAACCCCGTCGTGCCATGGCCAGACTGTACCGCCCGCAGAAGACCCGAGAAAACCAAGCAACGGTTGGTTTTGGGTGGTACGGTGCAGGAGCTGCCAGCGCGGGCGGCGAACCCGGTGGATGGTGGGTGTGGGCGACGAGCCCCCGGCTGTCCAGGCGGCGCCCCGCGGCCCTGAACGAGAGGACCGACCACCGTGACCACCGTGAACGACGCGAGCACCGCCTCCAGTCCGGCGACACCGGCGACGCCGCTGACCGAGCGCATCGACGCGCTCCTCGGCCAGCTGACCACCGACGAGAAGGTGCAGCTGCTCACCGGGCGTGACTTCTGGACCACCTGGCCGATCGAGAAGATCGGGCTGCGCCGGATCCTGATGTCGGACGGTCCGTCCGGCGTGCGCGGCGAGGTGTGGGACGAGCGTGACCCGTCACTGAACCTGCCGTCGGCGACGGCTCTGAGTGCGTCGTGGGACCGGGCGATCGCGAAGCGGTACGGCGCGGCCGCGGCTGTCGAGGCCCGCCGCAAGGGTGTCGACGTCGTGCTCGGCCCGACCATCAACCTGCACCGGTCGCCCCTGGGTGGTCGCCACTTCGAGGCGTTCAGCGAGGACCCCGTGCTCACCGGCGACCTGGCGGCGTCGTACGTCGACGGCGTGCAGGAGAACGGTGTCGCAGCGACCCCGAAGCACTACATCGCGAACGACTACGAGACCGACCGCTTCACGGCGTCGACCGAGGTGTCGGACCGTGCCCTGCGTGAGCTGTACCTGCTCGCGTTCGAGAAGGCCGTCACTGAAGCGCACGCCTGGGCGGTCATGTCGTCGTACAACGCGATCAACGGCGTGACGGCGTCGGAGAACGACCTGCTCGAGACCCCGCTCAACTCGGAGTGGGGCTTCGACGGCATCGTCGTGTCCGACTGGACCGGGGTGCGTTCGGTGGACTCGGCGAAGGCGTCGCAGGACGTCGCGATGCCCGGGCCGAACCCGTGGTGGAGCGAGGGCCCGCTGCTCGCCGCCGTGCAGTCCGGCGAGGTGCCGATGGCGGCGATCGACCGCAAGGTCCGCCGCATCCTGACCCTGGCCGCACGCGTCGGCGCGCTCGAGGGCTTCGAGCCCGTCGCCGCGTCGCCCGTGCACGTCGAGGACGGCATCGCGTTCGTGCGCGAAGCCGAGGCCGAGGGCACCGTGCTGGTCCGCAACACCGGTGTCCTGCCGCTCGACGCCCCCGCCGTGTCGCGCATCGCGGTGATCGGCCACAACGCCGACCAGGCCCGCACGCAGGGCGGTGGCTCGGCCACGGTCGTGCCGTCGCAGGTCGTGTCGCCGCTGGACGGCATCCGCTCGGCGTTCCCCGGCGCGAGTGTGGACTACGCGATCGGCGCAGTCGTGCAGGAGGGGATCGCGGAGTTCCCGCTGTCCTCGATCACGAACCCGGGTACCGGGGAGGCCGGAGCCCGGGTTGCCTTCGTCAAGGACGGCGAGGAGCTGTTCGTCGAGGACCGCCGTGCGACGGCCCTGTTCTGGTTCGGCGGCGACGCCCCGACGCGCGAAGCGGACCGGCTCGACATCACCACGACCTACACGGCCGAGTCGACCGGCACGGTCCGGTTCGGCATCGGTGCGGCCGGGCGGTCGCGGATGTGGATCGACGGCGAGCTGCTACTCGACGAGGACGTGCCGTTCGAGGGCGACCAGCTCGGTGCAGCGTTCCTCAACCCGCCGGCGCGCTCGGTGCCGGTGTCGGTGACCGTGGGGCAGCAGGTCGCGATCCGCATCGAGTACGACATCGTGCAGGACGAGACGCTCGGCGGGGTGCTGGCCTACCAGTTCGGCACCGAGCCCTCGGACGACGACCCCGCCGTGCTGATCGAGGCCGCGGTGGACACTGCCCGTGGCGCGGACGTCGCGGTGGTCGTGGTCGGAACGAACTCCAAGGTCGAGTCCGAGGGCTACGACCGCTCGTCGCTCGCGCTGCCCGGCCACCAGGACGACCTGGTGCGGGCGGTCGCGGCGGCGAACCCGAACACCGTCGTCGTCGTGAACGCCGGGTCGCCGGTCGAGATGCCGTGGCGGGACGACGTCGCCGCGGTGCTGCTCACGTGGTTCGGCGGACAGGAGTACGGCAACGCCCTGGCCGACGTGCTGACGGGAGCGCAGGAGCCCGGCGGCCGCCTGCCCACCACCTGGCCCGTCGCGATGGCCGACGTTCCGGTGCTCGACGTCACCCCGGTGGACGGCACGGTGTCCTACGACGAGGGCGTCCACGTCGGCTACCGGGCGTGGCTGCGCGCCGGCACCGCGCCGGCGTACCCGTTCGGCCACGGCCTCGGCTACACCTCCTGGTCGATCGAGGGCGTCTCCGCGACGCCGACCGTGCGCGAGGGCGACGCCGTCATCGTCACGGCGACGGTCGCGAACACGGGGGGCCGTGCCGGCAAGCACGTCGTGCAGGTGTACGCCTCGCGTGGCGAGTCGACCGTCGACCGTCCGGTGCGCTGGCTCGTCGGGTTCGCGCCGGTCCGGCTCGGCGCGGGGGAGTCGACGGAGGTCTCGATCGAGGTCCCCGCACGCGCCTTCGCCCACTGGGACGGCTCGTGGCGGTACGAGCCGGGGACCTTCACGCTGCACGTCGGAGCCTCGGTCGACGACGTCGTCGGGACCGCGTCCCTCGAACTGGAGTGACGAAGTCGTCCGGTTTCCGCGCAGCTCGCAACTCCATTCAGTAACATCTATGTGCGCGAGTCGGCTGGTTACCGTCCGCGCACGCACCGACTACGGGGTCGCTGGGTGAGCGACTCGGTCTCCTGATCCGGCCGTTGTTGCCCTGGCCTCCCCGGTGCGTCCCAGAATGCGTCCCCGCGTCCGCGCGGGGACGCATTCGTCGTTCCGGCCCGGAACCGCATCGGTGAACCGGTTGACGCACTTCGTCCCGGATCGCAAAAACGAGTGACAGTTGGTCAACTTCTTCCGTCCCGAGTGCGCGGATCGGTGTGACAAACCGGTCGGTAGGTGGAACGATGGGTGCACCATCTCGTGCGGATCAGGGACGAGATGGTCATCCGGCAGGGCTCTCGGGCCTCACCAACTCGATCAGAGCCCCGCCGGATGCCCTCTACTCTCGGTGGCGGCTCGGCCGTGCAGCCCGCTCGCAGCGATCAGGCCCGCAGTGCCGGGGCGATCTCCTCGGCCACGATGCGCAGGATCCGCTCGTGTGCCGCACGGTCGCCGTTCGCCGGCAGGGTGATGACGAGCTCGTCCGTGGCGGTGACCGCCGGGTCGGCGAGCAGCGCGTCGACGATGGCGGCCGGTTCGCCGGACAGCACCTTGCTGAACCGGAACGGCGGCGTGCCCGAGAGCGGCCGGCCCTCGTCTTCCATGCCGGACGCGTAGCCGGTCAGGAACTCCTCGTGCACGGCTCGGTCGTGGTCGTCGAGCAGCGGCACCACGATCCGTCCGACGGCGACCTTGGACTCGCGCTGCGGGTGCAGCTCGGCGAACCGCTCGCGGTAGGCGGTGATCTGATCGGCCTGCGCCTCGGCGAACGGCGCGCCGGTGTCCTCGGTGTTCAGGGTCGAGCAGTGCAGCAGCAGTCCCTTCTCGGCGGTGCGGACCGCCGTGCCCATGCTCCCGCCACCCCACCACACCCGGTCGCGGAGGCCCGGGCTGAGCGGCTGCAGGGTCAGGTCGGCCCCGGCGGGGATGCTCTCGTAGCCCTTGCCGGCACTGCCGAGGGGCTCGCCCTGCAGGACCTCGAGCAGCCGTGCGGCGCGGGCCTCGGCCTCGTCGCGGAAGCTGCGGTCGACCGTGCCGAACACCGGGTCGAGGATCGGGCCGTACCCGGCGATGCCCGTGCTGATGCCGAGTTGCACCCGGCCGCCGCTGAGCAGGTCGACGGTGCTGGCGTCCTCGGCCAGGCGCACCGGGTCCTCGTAGCGCATGCCGAGCACGGCGGTGCCGAACGCGATGGTGCTGGTGCGCTGCGCGGCGGCCGCGAAGAACGTCATCGGGCTCGTCAGGTACGGCTCGAAGTGCCGACCGCGCACCCAACCCGTCCCGTAGCCGAGCGACTCGGCGGTCTCGAACAGGCGCAGCCCGTCCTCGAGGGCACCGGCGGCGCCCTCGGTGCCGCCGTGGTTCGGGACGAAGGAGAGGAAGCCGAGTTCGCGCATGCCGCGAGTCTATGCGCACGTATCGAAATGCGCCCGAGTCGGCGGCGGGGCGGACGGGAGGCACGTGGCGGCCTGGCACCGAGCCTCCAGTCCGTCATGGCCGCACCTGGGAGGATGGGCGCATGACCGACGTCACCACCGTGCCCCCGCTCGTCGCCGCGATCCCGGCGGCGGTGGACGGCGTCGTCGATCCCGACGAGGTCTACGAGGCCTTCGCGGCCTGGGCCGCCGAGGGCGGCCGGCCGCTGTACCCGGCGCAGGACGAAGCGGTCATCGAGCTCGTGTCCGGCGCGAACGTCGTGCTGAGCACGCCGACCGGCACCGGGAAGTCGCTCGTCGCGGCCGGAGCGCACTTCGCGGCGCTCGCCGAGGGCAAGCGGAGCTACTACACGGCACCGATCAAGGCGCTGGTGTCCGAGAAGTTCTTCCAGCTCGTCGAACTGTTCGGTGCGCAGAACGTCGGCATGGTCACCGGCGACTCGAGCGTCAACGCCGATGCGCCGATCGTCTGCTGCACTGCGGAGATCCTGGCGAACCTGGCCCTGCGGCAGGGACCGGACGTCGACGTCGACGTCGTCGTCATGGACGAGTTCCACTTCTACGGCGACCCCGACCGCGGCTGGGCATGGCAGGTGCCGCTGCTCGTGCTCGAGCGTGCGCAGTTCCTGCTGATGTCGGCGACCCTCGGCGACGTCACCACCATCGCCGACGACCTGTCCCGCCGGACCGGTCGGCCCACCGCCCGCGTGACCGGTGTCTCGCGGCCGGTGCCGCTCGAGTACCAGTACGTGATGACGCCGGTGCAGGAGACGGTGGAGCGGCTCCTCGAAGAGGGCAAGGCGCCCATCTACATCGTGCACTTCGCCCAGGCCGCCGCACTCGAACGGGCGCAGTCGCTGATGTCGGCGAAGGTCGCCTCGCGCGAACGCCGCGACCAGATCGCGGACGCCATCGCCGGCTTCCGGTTCAGCGCCGGGTTCGGACAGACCCTGTCGCGCCTGATCCGCGCGGGCATCGGCGTGCACCACGCCGGAATGCTGCCGAAGTACCGACGGCTCGTCGAGCAGCTCGCCCAGCGCGGACTGCTGCCCGTCATCTGCGGCACCGACACCCTCGGCGTCGGGATCAACGTGCCGATCCGGTCCGTGCTGTTCACCGGGCTCACCAAGTTCGACGGCACGAAGATGCGCCAGCTGTCGGCCCGCGAGTTCCACCAGATCGCCGGCCGCGCCGGACGTGCCGGGTACGACACCGAGGGCGACGTCGTCGCCGAGGCACCCGAGCACGACATCGAGAACGCCCGCGCCGTCGCCAAGGCCGGCGACGACCCGAAGAAGAAGAACAAGATCAAGCGGAAGAAGGCGCCCGAGGGCTTCGTGTCCTGGGGGCAGGCGTCGTTCGAGCGGCTGATCGCGGCCGAGCCCGAGCCGATGGTCTCCCGCATGCGGATCACGCACGCGATGGTGCTGTCCGTCGTCGCCCGTGGTGGGGACGCCTTCGCGGACGTCCGATCCCTGGTGTTCGACAACCACGAACCGCGCTCCCGGCAGCTCGCGATGGCCCGACGGGCGCTCGTCATCGCGCGCACCCTCATCAACGCGCACGTGATCGAGAAGGTCGACGGCACCTACCGTCTGACCGTCGACATCGCGCCGAACTTCGCGCTCAACCAGCCGCTGTCGCCGTTCGCGCTCGCCGCGTTCGAGTTGCTCGACCCTGCTTCTCCCACTTATGCGCTGGACATGGTCTCGGTCGTCGAGGCCACCCTCGACGACCCGCGGGCGATCCTGTCGCAGCAGCAGTTCAAGGAGCGCGGCGAGGCCGTCGCCCGCATGAAGCAGGAGGGGATCGAGTACGAGGAGCGGATGGAGCTGCTCGAGGAGGTCACCTGGCCTCGCCCGCTGTCCGAGCTGTTGGAGGCGGCGTACGAGGCCTACGCCGCCGAACAGCCGTGGGTGCTCGACTTCCAGCTGTCACCGAAGTCCGTCGTCCGCGACATGTACGAGCGGGCGATGACCTTCGGCGACTTCGTGCGCTTCTACCAGCTCACCCGCTCCGAGGGGCTCGTGCTGCGCTACCTGTCCGACGCGTACCGCACCATGCGGCAGACCATCGCGGAGGAACAGCGGACCCAGGAGCTCGACGACCTCATCGAGTGGCTGGGCGAGGTCGTCCGGCAGACCGACTCCTCACTCGTCGACGAGTGGGAGGCGTTGCTCAACGGCGACGTGCTGCTCGCGTCCGAGGAGCACGAGGAGATCGCGCCGCCGCAGCCCGCACGGCTCACCGGCAACCCGCGGGCGTTCCGCGTGCTCGTGCGCAACGCCCTGTTCCAGCGGGTGCTGCTCGCCGCGGCCGACGACATCGACGGGCTCGGGGATCTCGACGCGACCGCCGGCTTCGACCGGTCGGCGTGGGACAACGTGCTCGAGGAGTACTACGAGGAGCACGACAGCATCGGTACCGACGCCGACGCCCGCTCGATGCAGTACCTGGTGCTCGACGAGAGCGGGGCCACCGCATCACCCCGGGTGTGGAAGGCGCGGCAGATCTTCGCCGACCCCGAGGGCGACAAGGACTTCGGGTTCTCGGCGACGATCGACCTCGACGCCTCGGACGAGGTGGGCGAGGCCGTCGTGCGGCTCACCGAGATCGGGCGGTTCGACGGGTGGGCCGAGGTGGACGTCGACTGATCGGCGCGGGGCGTCGGCCGGGGGCCCGGGCCGCTCCGGCGCGGGGGTCGCCGGACGTGTACCGTCTCCGACACCACCCCCACCCGAGAGGACTGCGTCATGCGCATCGGATCCAGCATCGCCCTGATCGTCATCGGCGCGATCGTCGCCTTCGCGCTGAACATCCAGCTCGCCGGCATCGACCTCCGCCTGATCGGCTACATCCTGATGGCAGCCGGTGTCGTGCTGCTCATCATCAGCCTCGCCGTGGCCTTCGGCGGTCGCCGCACCACGACCACCACGCGCTCGGGCGTCGACCCGGCGTCGGGGGAGCAGATCACGCAGCAGGACCGGCGCGACGGGACGTACTGACCCGTCAGGACCGTCAGAAGAGGGTCGCGGGCGGGGTCGCCTCGGGCAGCGCCGAGGGCTCCGTGACCTCGACGCCCGGCCACCCTGGGCCGTGCGGCACGTCGGTGCCGTTCTGGTACGCGGTGGCAGCGCCCCGGGCACGCACGTCGGCGGCCTCGTTCATCTCGTGACCGACATGCCCGCGGACCCACTCGAACGTGACCTTGCGGCCCTGCAGTTCCGCGTCGAGCTCCTTGATGATCTCGACGTTCAGGACGGGCTTGCCGTCGGCCTTCCGCCAGCCCTTGCGCTTCCAGCCGGCGAGCCACTCGGTGCACGCCTTGATGGCGTACTGGCTGTCGCACAGGATGTGCAGCGGCTCGTCGGTGTCCTTCGTGGCGCGGAGCAGCTGCAGGACTGCGGTGAGCTCGCCGATGTTGTTCGTCGCCCGGGGCCAGCCGCCGGCTGCCCACCGGTCGTCGTCGACGTACCAGGCCCAGCCGGCGGGGCCGGGGTTGCCGAGGGCTGAGCCGTCTGCGGCGGCGACGATCGTCACGATGGGACCTCCTGGTGGTGCCGAGTGCTGGTCAACCGTAACGGACCCGACCGGCCGCTCGCCTCAGCGGCGAGCGGGCTCGATGTTCAGTGTGTTGCCCTCGAGCAGCCAGTCGTCGTCGAGGGGATCCAGGTACGGGTTCATCCACAGCAGCTGCGCCGGTGTGATGCCGAACCGTTCCGCGACCGTCGAGAGCTCGTCGCCGTGTGCGACCAGGTAGTTCGCCGGTCGGCCGTCGACGTCCGTGACGATGCCGTAGGCGCCCGGTCGGTCCTTGCCGACCGTGACGTGCAGGTCGGGGTAGGGGTTCGGGATCTTCCACGTGAGGTCGGCGGCGGCGAGCACCGACCCAGCCCACGGGCGCTCGGACGTGTCCTCGTCGGCCACCGTCGCCGGCACGAGGACGACACTGCGCAGGTAGTCGGGGCGTGGACCCGCCTGACCCATCGTGAACGAGGTCGGAGGAGCAACCGCGGCGTCCCACTCGACTGTTTCGCGCACCGAGCCGTCCTCGCCGTCGAGCGGCTTCGCGGGCCGGTGCCGGAACTCCAGACGCATGGGCTGCGGATTGGTCGTCCGGTACTCGGACAGCTGCGCGTCGAAGGTCCCGCGGTCGTTCGCCACGACGCGGACGTGGACGCTCGTGTCACCGCTCGGCGAGACGACGTCGGTCTCGGCCGCCACGGTGCCGGTGGGCAGCGCCTGCTCGGGCTCGGTCTCGACCGGATCGGTCGCGAGCGTCGGTTCCGGCACGGGTTCATCCGTGCGCTCGGCCGCCTGTCGGGTCGGCGTCGGGATCGCGTCGTCCCCGCCGAACGCCGTGCACCCGGCGAGCAGCAGCCCCACCAGCGCCGAGCCGATCGCCGCGGTCGTCGCGGTCCGTGTTCGTCCCATCGTTCCCCCTCGCGGTGATCGTAGCGGGGGCGAGGGGCCGGATCGAGCACCGTGACCGGACTGGGGCTCGGGCGGCAGGACTACCGTCCGGCGCAGGAGGAAACACCATGAGCGACAGCATCCCCAACGCCCCCGGCCCCGAGCCGTCCGACGACCGCGCACGCAACGACGCACTCCGCGACGCTGCCCACAGCGATGACGTCGACGGGGTCAGCGACCGCGAGCAGCGGGCAGCCGACACGTCGTACAGCCCGTCGAGCGAGCGCGAGATGGACGCGTCCCAGACGAAGCAGCGCGACGACGCCGACCTGCGTGAGGACGGCATCGACCCGTCCAAGGTCATCTCGGCGCCGGGGACGGGCGGCGCTGACGACGCCGGCGACGTCGAACCCGAACCGGGCGACCTGCACCTGCCGTGGCAGTCCGAGGAGGACCGCCGGGGCTAGCAACCGGCTACGACACCGAGTCCGGGTGGGAGCCCGTCCGCTGCCCGGACTCGAGCGTCGCGATCGCCGTGAGCTCGTCGTCGGTCAGCACGAAGCCGTCGACGTCGAGGTTCGACCGGATCCGCGACGGTGTGACTGACTTCGGCAGCACCACCACGCCCTGCTGCACGTTCCACCGCACGAGCACCTGCGCCACGCTCACCCCGTGCGCGTCCGCGATGCCCGTCAGCACCGGCTCGTCGATCAGGCGCCCACGGCCGAGCGGCGACCACGCCCCGGTCACGATGTCGTGCTGTTCGTGGAACGCGAGGAGTTCACGCTGCGGCAGCCACGGGTGGCGTTCGACCTGGTTGAGCGCCGGCACCTCGCCGGTCTCGTCGATGAGTCGCTGCAGGTGCGGCACCTGGAAGTTCGAGACGCCGATGCTCCGCGCCCGGCCCGACTCGCGGAGTTCGACCAGCGCGCGCCAGGTCTCGACGTAGCGGTCGTTCGCGGCGGCCGGCCAGTGGATCAGGTACAGGTCGACTGCGTCGAGCCCCAGCCGCTCGAGGCTGCCGTCGAACGCCCGCAGGGTCGCGTCGCGCCCCTGGTGGTCGTTCCACACCTTCGTCGTCACGAAGACGTCGTCACGGTCCAGGCCGGAGGCTCGGATCGCCGTGCCGACGCCGGTCTCGTTGCCGTACATCTCGGCCGTGTCGACGTGCCGGTAGCCGGCGTCGAGCGCGAGACCGACCGCCGTCTCCGCTTCGGCATCGTCGACCTTGTAGACGCCGAAGCCGATCGCGGGGATCGAGCGGCCGTCGCGGAGGGGGACTGAGGTGACCATGCACCCATCCTGCCGGTGCGTGGCGGGCGCGCGCCGGGCCTCCAGGCCATCTGTGGAGAACGCGACCCGTGCGCCGGGCGCACGTTCCTTCCCACACCGGCTGCGATGGAAAGTGGAAACGGGCGTACCTGGTCAGAACTTCCGACCAGGTACGCCCGATTCGACCAGGTGCGCCCGAAACCGCCCGCCGCCGCTCAGGTCGGCAGGGTCACCGGCTCGGTGTCGGGGATCGGGCTGGCGTCACGGCCGCGCAGGTCGGGCAGCCAGCTCCGCATCGCCAAGGGGAGCAGCACGCCCATCCCGGCCATCACGGCGCCCACGGTGAAGCCGCCGATCGGGCCGCTGCTGTCGATCAGGAAGCCGGCGATGGCCGAACCGCCCGCGGCACCGATCAGCTGGCCGGTGCCCATCCAGCCGTAGGCCTCGGCCGTGTCGGAGAACTTGACGGTGGCCGACACCGACCCGAACATGACCGCGAGGGCCGGCGCGATGCCCACACCCGCGATGACCAGGGCGAGGCAGAGCCACCAGAAGCCGGTGCCGCCGAGGGCCAGGGTCAGGCCGACGAAGACGACCGCCATGCGCGTCCACAGGGTGTTGCGCGAGATCGGGAGGTGCCCGAACGCCAGGCCGCCGACGAGCGAACCGACCGCGAACACCGCGAGGACGATGCCGGCGTTCGGGCTGCCCTCGCCGAAGACGCTCGTGACGCTCGCCTCGACCGCGGCGCACGCCCCGATGAGGAGCAGACCGGTCAGGGTGGCGACGACGACCGCCGGACGCTTCAGCACGACACCGAACGCGCGCTTCGAGCGGGGGATGCGGACGCGGCCGAGCTCCGGGGAGGCGATGAACCACGCGCCGCCGACGACCAGGAAGACCATCGCGACGACGATCGCCTCGACCGTGCCGATCTGGGTGGCGACGAAGGTGGTGATGACCGGGCCGGCGACCCAGATGAGCTCCTGCGCGCTGGCGTCGAGCGAGAACAGGGGTGTGAGCTGCGCCGACGTCACCATCTTCGGGTAGATGGTGCGCACCGCGGGCTGCACGGGCGGGACCGCCAGGCCACCGAGGAACCCGACCACCACGTAGCCCCAGAGCGGCATGACCACGAACGCGATCACCACCATGCTGATCAGCGCGACGATGCTCGTCAGGATGAGGACGGGGCGCATGCCCCAGCTGCCCATCCACCGGCTCGTCAGGGGGCCGGCCAGTGCCTGCCCGACACTCGTCGTCGCGAGCACCAGACCGGCGGCGCCGTACGAGTCGAACACGTGCTCGACGTGCAGGAGGTAGGCCAGCGACAGCATGCCGAACGGGAACCGCGCGGTGAGCTGTGCGGCGATGACACGACCCACGCCGGGGGTCTTCAGGAGGGGGCCGTACGTACTCACGAGACGAGTGTACGGACCGGACGGAACGGGGTGTCCCCCGTCTTGGGGAGGGGTCGGTTGCGACACGCCGAGCGAGCGAATTCCACAGTTGTGGAGGAGTGGGTCCACAGCGCGTGGAGAGTGTCGGTGGCACGTGTGAGAGTGGCGGAAAACCGGGCCTCGAGGAATGTCCACACTGTGGACGGGGTTGTGGAGAACTACAGGGGTGTAACACTTCCTCTAGTGGTCCAACCGTCCGCTGGGCACAACATGTAGTAGCGTCGTCCTCAGCACCGCACACGAACTTCGGGCCTCGAATCGGGCCCAGAAACCGGGGAGAACATGGCCGTCACCGTCTACACCAAGCCGTCCTGCGTCCAGTGCACCGCGACGTACCGGGCCCTCGACAACAAGGGCATCGAGTACGAAGTGCACGACGTCTCCACGGACGAAGCAGCGCTCGAGCACGTCAAGAGCCTGGGCTACATGCAGGCCCCCGTCGTCGTCACGGACGACGACCACTGGTCGGGCTTCCGCCCCGACAAGATCGCGACCCTCAGCGCCGAACTGGCGTAGTCGTCTCCCGTCCTGCGGACGGTCACCCCGGTCCCGTTCAGGAGGCCCGACGATCGCCCGCAGGACACCCCCGGTCCGCCTGTTCCGCACCTTCTCCACAGGAGCGCACCATGAGCCGATTGGTCTACTTCTCGAGCGTGTCCGGGTACACCGCACGCTTCGTCGAGAAGCTCGGCCGCGACGCGGACCGGATCCCCCTCTACCCGAGCGAACCGTTCCTGCACGTCGACGAGCCCTACGTCCTGGTCCTGCCCACCTACGGTGGCGGCAACGGCGAGGGTGCAGTCCCCAAGCAGGTCATCAAGTTCCTCAACGACGCCCACAACCGCTCGCTCATCCGCGGCGTGGTGGTGGGTGGCAACACGAACTTCGGCGAGGCGTACGGCCTCGCAGGGGACGTCGTCGCACGGAAGTGCAACGTCCCCCTTCTGTACAGGTTTGAACTCTTCGGGACCCCTGACGACGTGTCGGCGGTCAACTCAGGATTGGATGCATTTTGGACGCAGCAGTTGCAGACGTCGATCTGACGTCGCCGCAGACGGGGATGGACTACCACTCCCTCAACGCGATGCTCAACCTCTACGACGCGGACGGGAACATCCAGTTCGACAAGGATCGTGAGGCCGCCAAGCAGTTCTTCCTGCAGCACGTCAACCAGAACACCGTCTTCTTCCACAACCTGAAGGAGCGGCTCGACTACCTGGTCGAGAACGAGTACTACGAAAAAGCCACGATCGACATGTACTCGCTGGACTTCATCCAGCGACTCAACGACCTGGCGTACTCGAAGAAGTTCCGGTTCCAGACGTTCCTCGGCGCGTTCAAGTACTACACGAGCTACACGCTCAAGACGTTCGACGGCAAGCGCTACCTGGAGCGCTTCGAGGACCGCGTCGTCATGACCGCTCTCGGCCTGGCCCAGGGCAACGAGCAGCTCGCCATCGACCTGGTCGAAGAGATCGTCGCCGGCCGCTTCCAGCCCGCGACCCCCACGTTCCTCAACACGGCGAAGGCACAGCGCGGCGAGCTCGTCTCCTGCTTCCTGCTCCGCATCGAGGACAACATGGAGTCGATCTCGCGCGGCATCAACTCGTCGCTGCAGCTCTCGAAGCGCGGCGGCGGCGTGGCCCTGCTCCTCTCCAACATCCGTGAGTCCGGCGCACCGATCAAGCAGATCGAGAACCAGTCCTCGGGCATCATCCCCGTGATGAAGCTGCTGGAAGACTCCTTCTCCTACGCGAACCAGCTCGGTGCGCGTCAGGGTGCCGGTGCGGTCTACCTCAGCGCCCACCACCCGGACATCATGAAGTTCCTCGACACCAAGCGCGAGAACGCCGACGAGAAGATCCGCATCAAGACGCTGTCCCTCGGCGTCGTCGTGCCGGACATCACGTTCGAGCTCGCGAAGAATAACGAGGACATGTACCTGTTCTCGCCGTACGACGTCGAGAAGGTCTACGGCGTCCCCTTCGGCGACGTCCCGATCTCCGAGAACTACCGCGCGATGGTCGACGACTCGCGCATCAAGAAGACGAAGATCAAGGCGCGTGACTTCTTCACGACCATCGCCGAGATCCAGTTCGAGTCGGGCTACCCGTACATCGTGTTCGAGGACACGGTGAACAAGGCCAACCCGATCAAGGGTCGGATCAACATGTCCAACCTGTGCTCGGAGATCCTGCAGGTCAACACCCCGACGACCTTCAACGAGGACCTGTCCTACAAGGAGATCGGCAAGGACATCTCCTGCAACCTCGGCTCGCTGAACATCGCGCTGACGATGGACTCGCCCGACTTCGGCAAGACCATCGAGACCGCCATCCGCGGCCTGACCTCGGTCTCGCAGATGTCGCACATCACCTCGGTGCGTTCCGTCGAGGACGGCAACGACAAGTCGCACGCCATCGGCCTCGGCCAGATGAACCTGCACGGCTACCTTGCTCGTGAGCGCGTCTACTACGGCTCCGAAGAGGGCATCGACTTCACGAACATCTACTTCTACACGGTGCTGTTCCACGCCCTTCGTGCGTCGAACAAGATCGCGATCGAGACCGGGGAGACCTTCGACGGCTTCCGCGACTCGAAGTACGCGTCGGGTGAGTTCTTCGACAAGTACACCGACCAGACGTGGACCCCCGCGACCGCTCGTGTTGCCTCGCTGTTCGACAACGCGAACATCACGATCCCGACGCAGGACGACTGGAAGGCGCTGAAGGCGTCCGTCCAGGAGCACGGCATCTACAACCAGAACCTGCAGGCCGTCCCGCCGACCGGTTCGATCTCGTACATCAACCACTCGACGTCGTCGATCCACCCGATTGCGTCGAAGATCGAGATCCGCAAGGAAGGCAAGCTCGGCCGCGTCTACTACCCGGCGCCGTTCATGACGAACGACAACCTGGACTACTACCAGGACGCGTACGAGATCGGTGCCGAGAAGATCATCGACACGTACGCCGCGGCGACGCAGCACGTGGACCAGGGCCTGTCCCTGACGCTGTTCTTCAAGGACACCGCCACCACGCGTGACATCAACAAGGCGCAGATCTACGCATGGCGCAAGGGCATCAAGACGATCTACTACATCCGTCTCCGCCAGCTCGCGCTGGAGGGCACCGAGGTCGAGGGCTGCGTCAGCTGCATGCTGTGACCTCCGGTCGCTGACGCGACCATCCCCGGGCTGGAGGCGCGGTGCCACCCCGCACCGCGCCTCCCGTCCGCTTCTTCGTTCCCATCCACGATCTCCGGAAGACGCAATGACTCTCACCGACCCGGTCCACGCCACGGGCAAGGCCATCCCGCTGATCCGTTCGGTCAGCGCCATCAACTGGAACCGCATCCAGGACGACAAGGACGTCGAGGTCTGGAACCGGCTGGTCAACAACTTCTGGCTCCCCGAGAAGGTGCCGCTGTCGAACGACGTGCAGTCGTGGAACACGCTGACGCCGGAGGAACAGCAGCTCACCATGCGGGTCTTCACCGGCCTGACGCTGCTCGACACCATCCAGGGCACCGTCGGCGCGATCAGCCTCATCCCCGACGCGATCACCCCGCACGAAGAAGCCGTCTACACGAACATCGCGTTCATGGAGTCGGTGCACGCGAAGAGCTACTCGTCGATCTTCTCGACGCTGGCCTCGACGCCCGAGATCGACGACGCCTTCCGCTGGTCCACCGAGAACGTGAACCTGCAGAAGAAGGCCCAGATCGTCCTCGACTACTACACCGGTGACGACCCCCTGAAGCGCAAGGTCGCCTCGACGCTGCTCGAGTCCTTCCTGTTCTACTCCGGCTTCTACCTGCCGATGTACTGGTCCTCGCGTGCCAAGCTCACCAACACCGCTGACCTGATCCGCCTGATCATCCGTGACGAAGCCGTCCACGGGTACTACATCGGGTACAAGTTCCAGAAGGGCCTCGAGGGCGCTTCGGAAGAGCGCAAGCAGGAGATCAAGGACTACACGTTCAACCTGCTGTTCGAGCTCTACGAGAACGAGGTGCAGTACACGCAGGACCTCTACGACGGTGTCGGCCTGACCGAGGACGTCAAGAAGTTCCTGCACTACAACGCCAACAAGGCGCTGATGAACCTGGGCTACGAGCCGATGTTCCCCAAGGAGACGACGGACGTGAACCCGGCGATCCTGTCGGCGCTGTCGCCGAATGCGGACGAGAACCACGACTTCTTCTCGGGGTCGGGGTCGTCGTACGTCATCGGCAAGGCGGAGAAGACCGAGGATGAGGACTGGGACTTCTGATCCTGGTGTGACTCATGAGGACGCCCCGCTGGCTTCGGCTGGTGGGGCGTCCTTCGTCCATCGGCACCTTCACCCCGGTGACGTTCACGTCGGCGGAGTCGTCCCTGCGCCTTCGGTGTCGTCCGCGCCCGCCGGACCGGTCCCGGCCTGATCGAGGTTCTCGTGCGGGTCGCCCATGTCGCCGGTCGCCTTGCCGGCGGGGGACAGCCCGAAGTGCTTCCGGACGGCGTTCGCGTCGGTGACGGACAAGGTGTTCCCGGCTCCGGGGTACGGCGCGCCCTTGATCGCGCTCTTCGTGTACCCGACGTGCAGGTCCCTGCCGTCGAACGTGGCGTCCTCGACCGGGACGAGCGCGGTGTGACCCCCGAGGAGTCCGGTCGCGACGCTGACGAACGCAGCGCTGCCGTCCTCGTCAGAGGGGAACACCTGCGCGACCTTGCCGACCGATGCGCCGTCGCGGTCCCTCACGGGCGCGTTCTCGACCTCGTGGATCGTGTTCTTGGTGATCATGCGTGTAGTCAACGCCCCAGGCCTGACCCGCTTGTGTCCGTGGTCGCGCGGCGAGCCCGAGCGTTCTACGACATGATCGTGGATAGGTCGCTAGCGCAGCGGTCTAGAAGGAGTTTCCGCGTGAAGCCCACTCAGCGGAAAGCCGTCTCCGTCCTCCGGACGGCAGGAGCCGTACTGCTCACCGTCGCCGTCCTCACCGGCTGCAGCTCCGGGCTCGGGAAGACCCCGGAGCGGGCAAAGCAGTCCATCGTCACGTTCGTCGAGGGTTCGACCGGGGTGGTCGGTGACGGCTGGGAAGTCAGCGACGGTCCGAGGCTCGGGAAGTGCGGCCGGGGTCTGGGGCAAGGGGGGCGTCCAGTACATCTACGCCATGGTGCGCTCCGCGAGCGCTGACCCGAAGGCCGACGTCAAGGCGGTGGAACAGCACTGGAAAGAGCTCGGGGTCACGACTGAGCGCTACCAGACGGGCGGCGAGGACCCCATCCTCGGAGTTCGGGGCAGGGGCGGCCCGGTGAGCTCCTCCGACTTCCGCGCTGATCCTCGGGGGTACACGATCGACGGCAGCTCGCAGTGCATCGCGGGGGACTTCGAGAAGATGAGCCTCGACAGCCAAGAATGACGAACTCGGGCTGGCCGACGGTCAGGCCGGCGGCGGGCGAGTCCCTGCTGACGCGATCTGCCCGGCGGAGCCGAGCCGTGCCTCCAGGTCGGACCGAGACCCGATCGCCTGCCGGACGCGACACGAAGGACGGCCCGCCCCGTTGCCGAGGCGAGCCGTCCTGTGCAGCCGGGCCGCTAGCGCGATACCAGCTCGGCTCGCACGATGTCCGCACCAGCGGACAGCGCGCCGAGCTTGTCCAGCGCCGCGCCCCGCGCCAGGGGTGCCATCCCGCAGTTGGAACCTGGGATGAGCTTGTCGGCATCGACGAACCCGAGCGCTCGACGGAGCACCTCCGCGACCTCCTCCGGGGGTCCCCACGGTCTCGGTCGCGACGTCGATTGCCCGAGCATGACCTTCTTCGCCCCAGTCCTACACCTCGTCGTGGAAGGCGGTGGCAACACGCCCGGCTCGCGTCTGAGGTTGCGTATCTGATGTATCGGTGGGTTGACTGCTCGTTGTCGGCGACGCTGCCGACGACGAGACCCGGCGTTGGGGCCGGAGAGTGAGGGGAAGTTTTCGTGAAGCAGTCGACCACCGGACGGATCGTCTCGATCGGTGCAGTTTGCGCCGTCGTCGCCACCTCCATGATTGGTGCCGCGCCAGCCAACGCCGCGGCCGCGCCGTCTGCCGCCAGCGACGTTGCTACGCCGCGAACGCCGTCCGCGGTGCTGTCGGCTATCCGCGCTGACCTCGTTGCTTCCGGCGCCTCATCCGACGTCGCGGCCTTCGACCACCTCAGCGCCGAACAGCGGCACGAGCTCGCCTCGTACTTCTTGGACCCGGCTGTTGCGTCCGCCGCAACTGCCGCCTCCGACGAGAGGGTGTTTGGCCCTGAGACCGTTCGCACGAGCGGGGACTTCGAGTGGGGAGAAGTGGCACCGTCGGCGGTCGTGCGAAATGAAGATGGCGTCGGCGTGGGGACCAGGGCGGCATCGCGGTCGTCCTGGGGTACGCAGTGGTTCGCCTTCGCTGGGATCAGGCTCACCGAGACGAAGGTCTCGATGTCGTACGAGTACAGCGGTACTACGGCGAGGAAGATGCTCGGGTACTCGTGCACCGTCGTCAGGAACGCCCAGCCGTTCACTCAGGTGACGACCTCCAAGAGCAGCGGCTACATCAGTGGGGGACAGGCGACCGCGAAGTGCAAGGTGGTCGTGAAGCGTGGCGTGCCGACCCCATGGGGAACGATTGCGTGGAGCACGTACTCCGCGGTCCAGCGGCTCAGCGCCAAGGGCAACGGCGCGATCACCTACAACCGCTGGGAGTGAACGAATTGATGTCTTGGGCCGAGAAGTCGACCATGAACCCGCTGGTTCCGACTGCGCTCGACGGAGTGCTGATGGCCGTGTCACTCGTCGCGCTGTTCCTCGCACTCGCAGCGTTCATCTCGTTGATGCGATCCGGGTCGACCTCAGGCCGTCACTTGATCGCATGGACCCTCGTCGTCCTCTTCGTCCCGATCGTCGGGCCGGCAATGTGGTTCATCGCACGGCGCCGCGAGCGGTCGACCGAAGCCAACGGAGATGGGCTCGGCTCGTAGTGGTCGGAGTCGTCGTGCGAGATTCACGGACGCCATCTGGGCACTGGCGCGCGAGTCTTCGCGCGGCGGACGGCTGGCGAGCCGTCCGGGGGCCCCGCGGGCCGTACGCCACCGCCTCGATGCTCGAGTGGGGGAGCATCACGAAGGGGCTCGTGGGCACGACGGCTTGGCTCACACTCGAGGTTGAGCGACCGGTCGCGCACTACCTTGCCGAGGTGCCCGATGCCGAGATGACCGTTGCAGACCTCATTCACCACACCTCGGGTCTTCCACGGCTTCCGGCCACGATGCGCGACCGCCTGTTCGGCGACCCGTACCGAGAGGCCGTCGGGGTTCCGCTGGAACGAGCAGTCGCAGTGCCGGTCGCACCCCGAGGGCAGTTCGAGTATTCGAACCTGGGGTATGCCCTCCTCGGCGCGGTACTCGACGAGGTGCACGGCGACTGGTTCGCCGCTGTGCGCCAGCACGTCCTCGAGCCGGCGGGGATCAGCTCTGCCACGCTCGTGCCTGCTCGAGCAGACCGGGTGGTGCCGAAGCTCTTCGGTCATGCCATCAAGCCGTGGGCGCTCGGGGAGTCGTCGTTCGCGGCGGCAGGGGGCGTCTGGTCCACGTTCGACGATCTCTGTCGCTACGCCGACTGGGCGCTCGAACCCGGAGCTGGGCACTCCCGCACCGTGAGCTGGCAGCGGGAAGGGGCATCGATGTGGATCAACGGAGAGGTGCGAGCAGCAGGAGCGGTCATCGCCAACGCGGCAGGGCTCACCGCGGTGGTGCACACGCTCGCGAAGGCCCCACGCGCGGCCGACGCGATCGCCACGGCGCTCATCGAGCGGGAAGTGCGGGAGACATGCAACCGCTGATGAACGCACCGATGTCCAGCGGCCGGGGCCGACGCAAGCGAGAGGGGGTCTTCGCTGCCACCGCTGCTGCGTTCCCCGTCGTCATCGTGGTCGCGGTCACCAGCGTCTGGTGGGATCGGTTACCCGAACGGATCGCGACGACGTTCGGCCCGGACGGCAGCCCGAGCGGGTACGGAACACCGTTGGGGACCGCGATCCTGATCGCGGCGGTACAGACGCTGTTCCTCGTGGCGGCGGTCGGCTCCGCTTTTGCTCGAGATCGGCGCAGAGGTCGCATCTCGTGTGCGGTCACCGCAGGGTTCGTCGCGGCTCTCGCGATGAGCTGGCTGATCATCGTGGGATTGGCGTCTTCGACGTTGAGTCCGACTGCTTGGTGGCTTCTCGCGGCGGCGCCCGCGTGGGCGTTTGTTCCGTACTGGCTGCTTTCCCCCGCGAGGGGTGGTGGAAGGTGACGCCACTGCCAGCGGGACCTGCCGGCCGGACCGCAGCCGCGCCTCCAGGCCCAGATCGAGAGCCGCGCACCCGGCGGACGTAACACGAACGGCGGCCCTCCTCCTTCCGGAAGAGAGCCGCCGTGGTGTTTCGCGGCGATCAGCGGGCCGACGGGACCGCCGTGCCGACGAGCTCGGCCCGCACGATGTCCGCCCCTGCGGACAGCGCACCGAGCTTGTCCAGCGCCGCACCCCGCGCCAGGGGCGCCATCCCGCAGTTGGAGCTGGGGATGAGCTTGTCCGCATCGACGAACTCGAGCGCCCGACGAAGGACCTCCGCGACCTCCTCCGGGGTCTCCACGGTCTCGGTCGCGACGTCGATCGCGCCGAGCATGACCTTCTTGCCGCGGATCAGCTCGACGAGCTCGAGGGGAACGTGGGAGTGGATGCACTCCAGCGACACGATGTCGATCGACGACTGCTGCAGCAGCGGGAAGGACTGCTCGTACTGCCGCCACTCGGCGCCGAGCGTCTCCTTCCACTTGTTGTTCGCCTCGATGCCGTAGCCGTAACAGATGTGCACGGCGGTCTCGGCGCGCAAGCCCTCGGCTGCGCGTTCGAGTGCGGCCACGCCCCAGTCCTGCACCTCGTCGTGGAAGACGGTGAAGGCGGGCTCGTCGAACTGGATGATGTCGACGCCGGCGTCCTGCAGTTCGCGTGCCTCTTGGTTGAGGATCGTGGCGAACTCCCACGCCAGCTTCTCGCGGCTCTTGTAGTGCTGGTCGGACAGCGTGTCGATCATGGTCATCGGGCCGGGGAGCGCCCACTTGATCGGCCGGTCGGTCTGGGCTCGTAGGAACGCAGCGTCCTCGACGAAGACCGGCTTCCGACGGCTCACGGCGCCGACGACGGTCGGGACGGCCGCGTCGTACCGGTCGCGGATGCGGACGGTCTCCTTGCGGTCGAGGTCGACGCCGTCCAGGTGCTCGATGAACGTCGTGACGAAGTGCTGGCGGGTCTGCTCGCCGTCGCTGACGATGTCGATGCCACGGCGCTCCTGCTCGTGCACGGCGGAGCGCAGGGCGTCCTGCTTGCCCTCGGTCAGGGCGGCATTCTCGAGCAGCCAGGGGGACCACAGTCGCTCGGGCTCGGCGAGCCAGGACGGCTTCGGCAGGCTGCCGACGATCGAGGTGGGGAGGAGAGAGCTCATGGAGGTGTCGGTCCAGTCAGTCGAAGGGCAGAAGAAGTCAGCGCGCGAGGGCGGGGTCAGCCCACCGGGCGAGGAGTGCGTGATGCGGCCGCACCAGGTGCTCCTCGGTCCACCGGCCCTGCGTGATCCCAAGGCGGCTGCGCTCCTCGCGGTCGTAGGTGACCGGGGTGGGCGTGAAGTCGGTGTGGTCGAGGGTGGGGCGGTAGGTGCTGCCGGCCGGGGTGTTCGCGGCGTAGACCTCCGGGCGGTAGATCTTCTGGAAGGTCTCCATGGTGGCGATCGTGCCGATGAGCTGCAGGTCCGTGTAGTCCCCGGTCAGGTCGCCGCGCGTGTAGAACGCGAGCGGGGCAGCCGCTCCGGCGGGCTGGAAGTACCGGACCCGCATGCCCATCCGGCCGAAGTAGTCGTCGGTGAGCGAGGAGTGCTCGTGCTCGTACTCGGCGCCGAGGACGGGGTGGACGTACCCGGTCCGGCGGTAGGTCTGACTCGTCGAGACGCTGATGCAGACGACGGGCTCGGCACCGAACTCCGAGCGGAACGCGGAGGACTCCAGGAAACGCTGGAAGAGCGCCCCGTGCAGCGCCCCGAAGTCGGACGGCAGCGACGGCGACGACGGCAGCAGCACCGAGAAGTCGTAGTCGCGCAGGTACGACGAGAAGTTGTTGCCGAGGATCCCCTGGTGGCGCTCGCCGGTGTGCTCGTCGACGATCGTGACGTCGAGCATCTCGAGCAACGGGAACGACGCGTCGGAACCACCGTCGGAGAACTCCAGCGCCACCGAGACGATGTCGAGCTGCAGACGGTAGCGGTCGTGCGCGGCGGCCAGCTCGTTCGCGCGCCCATCGATCATCGTCAGCGCAGCACGGAGGTTCTGCTGGCGGTGCTCGCCACGCGCCAGGTTGGCGAAGTTCGTGGTCAGCCGGGAGCTGTCGGCGGGGGAGTAGTCCTCGTCGAACCGGGTCCGGGTGATGCTGAAGGTGAGGTCGTTCGCCATGGTCGGCAATCTGTTCGTCGAGCGGCCCGTGGGCACGGTGGGAAGGATGAATCGATCATGACGGGAATGGCGAGCCATCAGGTAATACCGAGACGCTATGCACCGGTATAGCCTCGGCCTATGGCCCGGGTCTCGAACGACATCACCCTGCAGCAGCTCCGGTACTTCATCGAGGTCGCGACGGAGGGCTCGATCAGTGCAGCGGCCGACCTGCTCTACGTGTCGCAGCCGACGATGTCCGCGGCGATGAAGGACCTCGAGACGCGGATCGGGCGCCCGCTCTTCACCCGATCGGCCAGGGGCGTCGTGCTCACCGTCGACGGTGTCGAGTTCCTCGGGTACGCCCGGCAGGTCGTCGAGCAGGTCTCCCTGCTCGAGCAGCGGTACGTCGGCGGCCAGCGGTCGCGTCGGCTGCTCGGGGTGTCCGCCCAGCACTACTCGTTCGCGGTGGAGGCCTTCGTCCGCATGGTCGAAGCAGCGGCTGCGGACGAGTACGAGTTCTCACTCCGTGAGACACGCACCTGGGACATCATCGAGGACGTCCGCACCCTGCGCAGCGAGGTGGGCATCCTCTACCGCAACGACTTCAATAAGCAGGTGCTCGGCAAGCTGCTGCGGGACGCCGGCGTCGTGTTCACACCGCTGTTCGTCGCACAGCCGCACATCTTCGTGGCCAAGCGGAACCCGCTCGCGTCACGGGAGCGTGCGACCCTCGAGGACCTCGCCGACCTGCCTCGGCTCACCTTCGACCAGGGTGCGAACAACTCCTTCTACCTGGCGGAGGAGATCCTGTCGACGATGTCGAGCAAACGGGAGATCCGTGTCTCGGACCGGGCGACGATCTTCAACCTCATGATCGGCCTCGGTGGCTACACGATCTCGACCGGGCTGATCAGCGACGACCTCGACCCCGAGATCGTCGCCATCCCCCTCGACGTCGACGAACGCATCGAGATCGGCTGGATCGCGCACGCCTCGGTTCCCCTCACCGTGCAGGCGCGGACGTACCTGGACGAGCTGCGGGCGGTGGTCACCAGCTACGGCGTCGAGCCGCTCGGGTAGGCAGGCGGCGGGCCCGGCGGTTTCAGCGATCGGCCTGGAGGCCCGACACGCGTCCGTCAGGAGGCTGCGGTCTCGAGCATCGCCGTCACGTGCGGCGCGCTCCAACGGAAGAGCGCATCAGACGGCGGACTTTCGAGGTCCTCTCCCCAGATCGCCACCGCCGCACCCGACATCGGAGCAGCGAGAAGCGCACCGGAGTCGCCGTCCCACGTCCGGAGTGACCAGTTCTCGCGGAGGTCGGCGACGGTGTACTCGCTGTCGGCCGGGTCGAGGTCGGTCGGCACCTCGTAGAGGTAGTACGAGTTGTAGTTGAGCAAGTCGATCCCGGCCTGCTGCAGGTCGACCGCACTCGCCCGCCGCGCTCGGCGTTCGCGGCGCTCCGCTGCGTCCTCGGTGTCGCCGTCGAAGCTCCAGTACGTGACGTGGATGCGCGGATCGAGTCGCCCGACCGCAACCCGGTCGATCCCGTCGTTCCAGGCCCAGACCTCGCGGTTGCCGAGAGTCGCTGCCATCGCGTTCATCCACGCCACGCGTTCAGCGGCGCTGACTCCGCCGCCCCATTCATCCCCGCCGATGTGCACGCTGCGGCTGGAGGGGAAGGTCTGCTGCACCTCCGCGTACAGCTTCTTCGCCAGCGCGAGACTCTCGGGCGCCGACGTGTCGAGCTCGCTCTCACCCGAACGGATGCGGTCGACCCACTCCTTCCCGTGCTGCGCCTCGAGCAGGGCGAATGCGGCGGCCATGTGTCCGGGAGTGTCGATCTCCGGCACGATCGCGATGCCCCGCTTCGCCCCGTAGTCGGAGATCGTGCGTGCCTGCTCGGCGCTCAGGAACGGGCGATGGGTCACGCGACTCGTGTACACGCCGTCGTCGAGATCCGCGTTCGCAGGGATCTGGCCGAGGACCGTGCTCTCGATCCCGACGTTCTGGTCATCGGTGAGGTGCAGGTGCAGGAAGCGGCCCCCGTCGTCGGCGAGCAGGTCGATGTACTGCTTGATCAACGCCACGGGGTAGTAGGCGCGAGCGACGTCGAGCATCACGCCCGTCTCCGGACGCGCGCGCTTCGTGGGCTTGTTGGTGACGGTCGCGGTCGACGTGCGGCACTGCTTCGCGGAGTAGGCACCGGTGCAGGCGAGAACGGAGTACTTGCCGGCTGCGGCGCGGGAAGGCGTCCCGCGGACTGCGGTGACCGAGGCGCTCGAACCAGCGGAGAGTGCCTTCACCGCGACCCGGCCGAGCGTGTACTTCTTCGTGCCGGCGGACAGGTACAGCCACGCGGAGGACGCCGGCTTCCGCACCGAGGCGGTGTTCTTGACCTTGAGCGTGGTGCGAACGGAGGTGCCGGTCGAGGTGACGGTGGTGGTCGCGATGACCTTCGTGATCGTCATCGTCGAGGCTGCGGTGTCCGCTGATCCTGCCGTTGCACGGATGCCGACCAGAGCTGCTGCCGACACCGCGATCGCCAGACCGACCGCGAGTGTGCGTCTGGCGGACGATCCGGGGACCAGGTTCCCCTGCTGACGCACCACGACGTTCTCCCCCTCGAACACCCCGTTGCCCTCGTTGGATCAGGATGCGCGCACGATCGTATCCTCACCGCGTCGAACGCACATCGCCCAGCGACGTGCAGAGGGGCTCCTCAGCGGACCTCCGCACTCGCCCACAGCTCACGCACAAGACTCCGGGCGCGGCGAAGAACCGGCTGCAGGCTGAGGGCAGCCCCGACGACCAGCGTGCCGGCCTGCGCGAGGAGGAGCGCCACGAGCGCCACCGGGATGAACGCGGTGACGATCCAGGCGGCGGCGAACCCCACGAGCACCACCGCGAGGGCCCGCACTGCGGTGGAGTTCCGCGAACCGCGAAGGACCAGCAGCCCGGCGGCTGCGAAGGCCAACGGGACGAGCGCCTGCAGTACGACCGCGATGGGGAGCCACAGCTGGCTGCTGGTCGCCGGCGACAGGGCGGCCACGAAGACGACGGTGGCGGACGCGAAGACGAGGTGCACGGCGTCGCGAGCGAGCGCAGCACCGGCAGCGGCCACGACTCCTGTTGACACCGAGATCGCAGCGACCATCAACACTGGCCCTGCTGCGATCAGATGCGTTCCGATGAAGCCGAGCAGGTTGTCGACCGCCAGCAGCGAGGCGCCGGTGGTGGCGACCATCAAGGCGGCGGTGGCAGCTCTGCGCACGGAGGGCCAGGTGCCTGACGCCCTCACCGCTCGTCTCCACTGAGCGGGCGCACGGTGTCGCCGACCGCTCGGTACGCGGTCGCGCACTGCCGCTTGAGCCGTGGGCCCATCGGTGACAGTGCCGCAATCCATCGTTCCTCATCTGCGATCCCGAGGATGCGGCTCCGGTCGAGGTCTTCGATCGCCGCGTGCACCTCGGCAGTGACCCCTGGGAAGAGCGCGCTGTACTGATCCGCCGATGTGCTGCGCTGCTTCGGATGCTGCACGTACCGCTGGCCCTCGCTCGAGACGAACAGCACGCAGGTCGTCATGTAGTCCTGCTCGGGAGTGAGGGGCACGGGCACTCCGACGTCGTTCGCAATGCGGGGTGTTGCCTTCGGGGGCTTCACGGCAGAGACGGTGGCGGGAGCTCCGATGACGTACCAGTGCTCACCCCTGGTCACGGCTCGCCCGGCACCGAACGTGCCGTCCCAGTCCGCGAGGGTCTGCGGCACCGACACCGCATGCGCGTAGACACGGATGAAGGTTGGTGAGTCCCCGTCGAGACAGTCGAAGCCACGCATGCTGTCCCAGAACGCGAGGTCGTCGTGCAGTGCATCTGCAAGTTTGCACGGCACTGTTGCGCGGAGCTCATCGGCGATCGTCTGCATCGAAGCCACGCCGAGAGCGGGTGCGGGTGTCTGCATCGGTGACTGAGCCCGTGGCGTTCGATGGTCGGAGCCCGACGAGCACGCGGAAAGAGCGGCTGCGGCGACGCAGATCGAGGCAACGGCCTCGATGCTGCGTCGCCGCGATTGGCCGGGCATCATTGCCACTGCACGCCGGCCCATCCGGTGCCGGTGAGGCCCTTCATCTTCTTGGTGGCGGCGACTGTGCCCCACGGGACGAACTTGGAACGTCCGGTCCCGCAGTTCAGCGTCGTCCAGGTCGGAGCGTGCCGCGAGTTGAACGACTTCCCCCAGATGCAGGGATTCGAGTTGCCTCGGTGCTTGTACCACTTGTACTGCACTCGCGCCGACGCCTTGACGCCGATGACGCTGCAGCCATTCAGCGACTGTGTCATCTTCGCCACGACGGCGAATGCTCGGTCCTTGCAGTCTCCCGATCGAGTGGAGCGGCCGTCGCCGGCGGTGACGACCTCTCCGGCGGGATCGAAGCTCTCGTCGACCACGACGTTCGACGGAACCTGGACTTGCGTCGCGGCCTGTGCCTGGACGGGCACGGCGAGCAAGAGTCCTGCTGTCACAGCGGCGGTCGCGACTGCGGACGTGACCGAAAGGGTCTTCTTCATGTGTTTCCTCCCCAATTCGTCACCGTGATCACGGCGCACTCGACCAGAATGCGGCATATCAATACGAAGGACAACCTTGCAGGTGCGATCCTCACCGCGCGAAACGATCGCCATCAGACCACGGGGGAGCGGCGCTTCAGCACGCAGGGGCTCCGCTCGCGAGGGAGCGACCAGTGGCAAGATCCAGTGCCGGACGCCGTTCTCCGGCGCGACGCAGAGCAGGGAAATCTCCTCGTGGCACGCCAGGACGAGGTGACCGACCATCGACCGAGCGCTCCGCACGGGCCCGTGGAACGGAGAAGCCGGAGGAGCTGGATCGCAACTCCCGGTCCGCGAATGAGGTGATGAGAACTGCTGCTGTGGCTTCCCGCCGCCAACCTACGTCGTCGCGGACAGCAGTTCGAGGCAGTGCGCCATGACGGCTTGCTGAACCGGCAGCAGCGCGGCCTTGAAGGTGTGCCCGACGAAGGCAGGGTGTTCGAGCGCATCGGCGCTGACCTCCCGACCGCGCACGAAGGGCGGGCAGGGATCGAGCACCACCCCTGTCGGTGCGAGGTCGAGGAGAGCCGCGGTGATCCGGAACGGTTCGAGCGCTCGGGCGTGCTGGCCGGGGCCGTCGGTGAGGATCACGTCCGCTGACCGGACGGCGGTCTCCAGGTCGTCCGTCCACACCGCACCCGGGGAAGCGAGATCGGCGGGGCAGCACTGGACCAGATCGAGCTGCAGGACCCGAACCGCTTCCTGCCACGCTCGGGCGATGTTGCCGTCAGCGCCCACGAACAGGTATCGGAGCGACGAGATGTCGCCTCGCTGCCGCACCGCGTACAGGTCAGACAGCACCTCGCAGGGGTGGTTCTCGTCGGTCATCGCGTTCACCACGGGCAGCGCCGCTGCTGCGGCCAGGCCTTCGACGACCGCGAGGTCGCGATGGCGCACGACGAGGATGTCAGCCCATGCCTCCAGGTACTGCGCGACGTCCGTCAACGCTTCCGGCTTGTCGAGCGTGGTGTCCGGGAACACGATCGGCTGCAGGCCCATCAGGGACGCGCCCCGTTCGAACGTGACCCGGGTCCGCAGGCTCGTGGACGGGAAGAACATCACCGCGGAGCCTGCCGTCGCTGGTCCTCGGCCCTGGCGGTAGTCGTCGGACAGGGCGAAGACCGAGTCGACGTCGGACCTGCTCCAGTCATCGAGCTTGGTGAGCGATCGCATCCCACCACCCTAGGGACCGGCTGCGTGCGCCCTCGACGTGACCGGAAGACGGCCTGGAGGCGCGTGGCGGCGCCGCTCCGCGCCTCCAGGCCGTCTTGTGGTGTGGCCGGCAACCGGCCCGGTCGCAGGATCGGCCTGCGCCCTTGGCGGGAAGCGCTGCGCTCGCTGCTCCGCTGTTGCGGAGCTTGCTCAGCGCGTGCGCGCAGCGAGATCGCCGTAGGCCGCCGCGTACCAGCCGATGGTGCCGTCTCCGGCGGTCGGGCCGATCGTGATCGCCGCGCTCGACGTGACCACGTACAGGTCCTCGTCGTGTCCGCAGTGGACGGAGCGTGACGTGAGTCGCTTGCCCGTCTCCGACCCGTTCGCACCGATGCGTCCTGCCCACACGGCCATCTGCACGGTTCCGCCGCCCTGGCATGTGACCGAGACGCGGATTCGCGCACGGTCCCCGGCCCCGTCATCGCCGAAGGAGAGCCGGTCGGTCGGGTGGTCGTTGCCTCCACCGCTGCCGAGTTCGCCGGGCTGTCCGGCCCATCGCTCCTGGACACCCTGCATCCAAAGGGAGTACGCCTTGTCGTTCTCTTCCGGTGTCGGGTGGTCGGAACACGCCGTGAGCGACACGAGGGCCACGACCGCGACGCCGATGGCGAGGGAGCCGCGTCGTCGGCCGCGGCGGGCGTGCAGGAGCGGTGTGCACCGGTCAGGGTGACAAGGTGACCCGACCGGACGATCACGAGGAAGCCTGGTGACCAACGAATGAACGGTTCCACGATTGCAAGGAGCGCGGTGCGGAGACGACCCGCGGCGCGATGGTCGGGTGCGGTGGTGGCCGCGGTCGTGACGATGTCTCTGCTGACAGCATGCGCAGGAGGAAAACCGATGGAAAGTCCCTCGACTGACCACACCGTGAAGCCCGATGCAGCCAAGCGCACCGTGGTGGATCTCGTCGATCAAACGGCTCGTGCCGTGGACGGCGGCCCCTGGAAGGTCATCAGTGGCCCGCGAGTCGGCCTGTGTCCCGGGTCTGACGGCTCGGGGGATGCGGACGACAGTGGTGGAGTCACCTGGGTGTACGTGAAGCAGCGCGAGGGCGCGGTCGACCCGAGGGGCGATCTTCGGAGAGTCGAGGAGTTGTGGAACAGCCTCGGCATCACGACCGAGCGGTATCGGAGCGGCGGTGACGATCCTGATCTCGGGGTCCGGGGCCGCGGTGGTCCGACCGAGACGATCGACTTCCTCGCATCCACAGTGGGTGGCTACAGCATCGATGCTGTATCGCACTGCGCCGACGGCGATTACGGAGAGATGACCGCGAGCGGCTCGACCAGCTGATCAGGGGCTCATCAACGGACCTCCGCTCGACCACAGCTCGTGCGCAATCCTCCGGCTGCTGCATGTCCGAGATGACCGTGTCGTGCCGAGGGGCACGCTATCCGTGTGGTCTGTCGGAAGAAGCGGGCGGTAGGTCGATGGCAGGCTCCCTCGGCCGCAACCCGAGCTCGGCAGCAGCCGTGAGGTACGCGCAGTACACCTCGCCGTACCGAGCGGTCGCGCGATCCGCTCGAGCGACGTCCGCCGGGCGCTCGACGTTCGTCTCGTACCCGATCGTGCGGCGCTCCGCGACCTCGTCACCGATCGCTACTGACCACCGCCAGATGTCGAAACTCGAGGCGGCCCGCGGCGCATGCTGCAGCACCTCGTCTGGCACTGGGATCACTCGCCGGTCGGGGGCGGCGCTGCGGAAGGCGGCGAAGAACATCGCGGGGACGGCGACGACGCCTCCACCGAGGACCACGCCGATGACTCGGGCCACGGCTGGTTCGTCTCCGGGCAGCAGCAGCGGCGCGACGACGAAGCCGAACGCACCGCCTGTGATGTACCCGATCGCGAAGGCCGCCAAGGCGGACGCTGTTGCGAGCCGGTCCTGACGGCGCACGCCAGCGGGATCGTGGAGTCGGCGCCACCGAGACGCGGTGTCGGCAGCGGGGCCGTCGCGATCGACGTACACGCGGCCGTCGGGGGCCCGGAAGAAGGGTGAGTCTGCACGCTCCGGATCGATCACGGGATTCCGTCACCCCTGCTCATCGCCCCTGTGGTCAGCATTAGACGTCCGGGCCCTGGCGAGTCTGACCCTTGGCCAAGGAGCATCTGGCCAGCGACCCGCGCAAGCGTGGCTCCGAACACGCAGACGAGCACCGGCGTCCACCGTGAGGCGCGTCGAGCGCAATGCTTCTGCGAGTTCACACCATCAATCTACGGCGTGACGCCCACGCCCTCCGCTGCTATGTTTGCGCGCACAACAAATCTCGGACGACGACGTCGGAGGACGCGCGATGACCCACGCACCAGATCACCGCTTCGGCGAGACGACGCTGACGATCGTCGATGCCGAAGGCAATCCCATCCCCGATGCCGACATCACCGTCGAGCAGACCCGCCATGCCTTTGCCTTCGGCAACATCGGCTTCGACTTCATCGGACTGGCCAACGGCGAAGCGACCGGCGAGGCGACCGGCGAGGCGACCGGCGGAGCCAACGCCGAAGCGCACGACGAAGCAGGCACCGAACATCTCGCTGACCTCTACGCCGACGTCTTCAACACCGCGACGCTCCCGTTCTACTGGGGCCGTTTCGAGCCCGAGCGCGGAGCCCCGGACACCGCAAGACTCCTGACGACGGCGCAGTGGTTCCGCGACCGCGGCATCGCCCTCAAGGGTCACCCCCTGGTCTGGCACACCGTGCAACCCGACTGGCTGCTGGGGCTCCCGCTGGACGAGGTCGACCAGCTCCAGCGCGAGCGCATCCGCCGCGAGGTCTCCGCCTTCGCCGGCACCATCGACACCTGGGACGCCATCAACGAGGTCGTCATCATGCCGGTGTTCGACAACGGCGACAACGCGATCACCCCGCTCGCCCGTGCCAAGGGCCGCATCCCGACGATCCGGATGGCCTTCGAGGAGGCCCGCGCTGCCAATCCGCATGCCACCCTGCTGCTCAACGACTTCGACCTGTCGAGCGCCTACGAGTGCCTGATCGAGGGTGTGCTCGAGGCTGGCGTGCAGATCGACGCCATCGGACTGCAGACCCACATGCACCAGGGCTACTGGGGCGAGGACACGATGCTCGCGATGGTCGACCGGTTCGCCCGCTACGGCCTGCCGCTGCACCTGACCGAGACCTCGCTCGTCTCCGGTGACCTCATGCCCGCGCACATCGTCGACCTCAACGACCACCAGGTCGCTTCGTGGCCGTCGACGCCCGAGGGTGAGGCGCGCCAGGCCGACGACATCGAACGGCACTACCGGAGCCTGGTGGGGCACCCTTCCGTCGAGGCGATCACCTACTGGGGCATCACCGACGCCGGCGCCTGGCTCGGCGCCCCGATCGGACTCGTCCGCGCCGACGGCACCCCGAAGCCGTCGTACGACGCGCTCCGCCGCCTGGTCAAGGAGGAGTGGTGGCTCGGCCCGACGGCGCTGCGCACCGACGACCGTGGCCGGGTGCAGATCCGCGGCTTCCGTGGCGACTACCGCGTCGACGTGCGCGGCACGTCCACGGCGTTCGCCGTCACCGACGTGCCCACGCAGGTGCAGATCGTCGCGTGACCACTTGACGGCCTGGAGGCCCGGTGCGGCCCCGCCCCGCGCCTCCGGTCCGTCACCTGGTCGCGCGTCGTGCGGCCACCACACCCCAGAGGGCTCCACCGACGAGGATCGCGGCGCACGCGACGAACGCGGGAACGTCGTCGGCGCGGCCGAGCGCGATGTAGACCAGGCTCACGACCACCGTCGCACCGCCGGCGATGCTCGTCGGGACGATCGCTGCTCGGTGGCCGAGCATCCAGTCCTCGTCGCTGCGCATGGTCGCCCGGGTGCGGATGCCCACGAGGCTGTTCCTGCCGATGAGGCCCCGCGCCGGCAGCGCGACGAAGACGATGGTCAGGACGGCGGCCGCGGTCTCGATCGCGATCACGTGATCTCCTTCTGGGTCGGACATCGCGCTCGGGTGTGCAGTGAGCCTGAGCGTGGAGCGCATCAGACCAAACCTGCCGGTATCCGGTGAAATACGCAAGGGGCGGCAGGGCACGCTACCGCCGCACGTACCGGTGCTCCGGCCGCCCCGCAGCCCCGTACCGCAACTGCATCGCCACGGTCCCGTCGGCAGTGAGCTGCGCCAGGTACCGCTGCGCCGTCGCCCGCGACACCCCGATCGCCGCAGCGACCTCGGCGGCCGATCGTTCCTCGCCCGCGACGAGTTGCTCGAGCACCAGTGCCGCTGTGGCCGCCCGGGACGGCGACGCCCCACCGCTGTCGCCGGCGTGCAGGATCCGGAAGGCTCGCTCGACGGCCTCCTGGTCGAGCGTCGACCGCTCGTCGAGGACGTTCCGCGACCGTGCGTAGGCCTGCAGTCGCTCGGCCAGCACCCCGGCCGCGAAGGGCTTGATCAGGTAGGCGAGTGCCCCGCTCCGCATCGCCCGCCGCACGGTGCCCGAGTCCGACGCCGCGCTCAGCACGAAGGCATCGGCGTCGATCGACCGCAGCAGGTCGAGCCCGCTGCCGTCGGGCAGGTAGACATCGACGAGCACCAGGTCCACGGTCCCGCTCGACAGGGCCGAGCGGGCAGCGGCGATGGTGCCGACGGGATCGAGCGCCCGGAACCCCGGTACCTCGTCGACCTGCCGCCGGTGCAGGTCGGCGACGTGGAAGTCGTCGTCGACCACCAGCACGGTGAAGACGGAACTCACGACACCACTCCTTCCAGTCGGGCGCAGAAGACCGCGCCGTGGTCGTCACCGCCGGGGGAGGCGAGCCACACGTCGCCACCGTGCCGCCGGGCGATCTCCCGCGACAACGGCAGCCCGATCCCGAGCCCGTGCACCTGCGAGACGTCCGCCGACGCGCCACCGGCCGCCGACCCGCGCACGAACAGCGAGTCCGCGGCACCGACCGGAACCCCGGGCCCCGAGTCCATCACCGACAGGTGCAGCGTCGTGCCGTCGTCGAACACCTCGACCTCGACCCACGGTGAGCCGCCGTCCGGGGCGCTTCCGTCCCCGCTGAGCGCCGCCGACACCGCGTTGTCGACGAGGTTGCCGAGCACGGTCGTCACGTCCCCGGGCTCGGTGATGGTGCCCTGCACGAGCGTCTCCGCCCCGATCCGCAGCAGCACCCCGCGCTCGGCGGCCTCGACGCCCTTCGCCCCGAGGAACGCCTGCAGGTAGGGCTCGGTCAACCGGTCCGCGTGCTGCACGGGGTAGCGCAGCGGTCCACGCTCCTGCACGTCCGCCAGGTACGCCTGCGCCCGGGAGGTCTCGCCGATGTCGAGCAGCCCCGAGATCGCGTGCAGCCGGTTCGCGAACTCGTGCCGCTGCGCGCGGAGCGCGGTGCTCATCGCCCCGACGGCGTCGAGCCGCCGGGTCAGGGCCTCGACGTCGGTCCGGTCGCGCAGGACGGCGACTCGGCCCAGGTCGCGTCCGTCGCGGAACACCGTGCGGACGTCGACGAGCAGCACCCGGTGCCCGGCGACGATCGTGGCGCTCGCCGGGGCCGCGGTGGTCACGTCCAGCATCGACCCGAGTGGCGCGGGCAGGTCGAGCGATGCCACCGGACGGCCGACCGGATCGGCCAGTCCGAGCAGTCGCGCGGCTTCGGGGTTGCAGACGGTGACGACCCCCGACGGCCCGATCGCGATGACGCCTTCACCGACCCCGCCGAGCACGGCCTGCTGGTTCTGCACGAGCGTCACGAGCTCCTCCGGTTGCAGCCCGAGCGTCAGCCGCACCAGCCGCCGGCGGATCAGCACCGAGGCGATCACCGCGAGCAGGACCGCCGCCAGTCCGGCGCCGATCACCGGCATGCTGTCCTCGACCAGGGTGTCGTAGACGCGTGCCCGAGTGAACCCGACGCTCACCTCGCCGACGACGGCGGACTGCCGGGAGGCCCGGCTCGTCTCCGCCCCGCCAGCTGCGGGCGCGGAGACGGGCACCTTCGCCCGCGCCGACTCACCGAGTGTTCCGCGCGCCCAGGACACGGTCTCGCGACCGGCGAGTGCGGCGTCGGGGGAGGTGCTCACCATCTCGCCGATCCGGTCGACGTCGGGATGGGCCAGTCGGATGCCCCGGTCGTCGGTGACCACGACGAAGAGCGCCCCGGTCCGGCGCTGGGCCGCGAGTGCCGCACGCTGGACGGGTCCGTCGGCGAGGACCGCGGGGTCGAGGTCGGTGCCGTCGACGCTGAGCCGGGCGACCTCGGCGCGGACGTCGGACTGCGCGGCGACGCTCTGCGCGATCGCGAGTGCGGTCCCCTCGGCGGCGCGTTCGAGCCGGGTGACCTCGATCCGGACGAACACGGCACTGGTCAGGGCGACGACGGCGACGACCACGGCGAGCTGCAGGACGAGCACCTGGGTGGCGAAGCGGAGCCTGGGGCGCCGTGAACGGTCGTCGGTCACGACCCCAGCGTACGGAGGGTGCGCCGACCTGCTTGCGCACAATGCGCAGAAAGCGGTCAACGCGCGATGGTGCGCCAATGTGCAGAAGCGCGCCGCGCCTCCAGGCCGGGTCGTAGCGTGCCCGGACTGCCAGACACGGACGAAGGAGTCCTGATGCTCGTCATCCTCGGGTACGCGATGGTCCTGACCTTCATGGTCCTGATCATGACCAAGCGCATGTCGCCCATGCTCGCGCTGATCATCGTGCCGACCGTGTTCGGGCTGTTCGCGGGGGCGGGCCTGGGGCTCGGCGACATGGTGACCGAGGCGATCGGGACGCTGGCGCCGACGGCCGCGCTCCTGATGTTCGCGATCATGTACTTCGGCCTGATGATCGACGTCGGCCTGTTCGACCCGCTCGTCCGGTTCATCCTGCGGGTGACCGGCAACGACCCGGCGAAGATCGTGCTCGGGACAGCCCTGCTGGCGGGGGCGGTCTCGCTCGACGGCGACGGTTCGACGACGTTCATCGTGGTCACGGCGGCGATGCTGCCCATCTACCTGAAGCTCGGCATGAGCCCGGTCGTCATGACGTGCGTCGCCGGGCTGACGAACGGCACGCTCAACATCGTGCCGTGGGGCGGTCCCACCGCCCGCGCCGCCGCCGCGCTGAAGATCGACCCGACGGACATCTTCGTGCCGCTCGTGCCGTCGCTCGTGGTCGGGCTGCTGCTGTGCTTCACGTTCGCGTGGACCATGGGCCTGCGGGAGCGCAAGCGCCTCGGGCTGATCGAGTTCACCGAGGCCTCGCGGGGTGCGCGGGTGCCGGAACGGGCGAACGCTCGGGCCGGTTCACGGGTGCTCGCGGCGGTGGGTGGGACCGGCGGCGGGATGTTCACGAGCCCCACGGTCGCACTCGGACTGCGCGGTGGGAAGGCCGACGGCCGACGTGCGGACGGCGAGGGCGTGGACGGCGCCGGCTCGGCGGACGAGGGTGCGGGTGCCGGCACCATGGCCGAGACGATGCTCGACCCGAACCGTCCGACGCTCCGGCCGAAGCGGATCTGGTTCAACCTGGCGCTGACCGTCGCCGTGATGGTGGCGCTCGTGATGGGCTTGCTGCCGCTGCACTTCGTGTTCATGATCGGCACGGCGATCGCCCTGCTCGTGAACTTCCCGCAGCTCAAGCAGCAGACCGCGCAGATCGTCGCGCACGCCCCCAGCATCGTCGGTGTCGTGTCGATGGTGTTCGCCGCCGGGGTGCTGATCGGGGTGCTCGACGGCACCGGGATGGTCGCGGCGATGGCCGACTGGCTCGTCGCGGTGATCCCCGACTCGATGGGCCCGTACCTGGCGGGCATCACCGGTGTGCTGAGCATGCCGCTGACGTTCTTCATGAGCAACGACGCGTTCTACTTCGGGATCCTGCCGGTGCTGTCCGAGAGCGCCGCGGCGTACGGGATCACGCCGGCCGAGATGGCGCGCGCCTCGGTCGTCGGGCAGCCGGTGCACATGCAGAGCCCGCTCGTCCCCGCGATCCTGCTGCTGGTGTCACTGGCGAACGTGAACCTCGGTGACCACCACCGGAAGGTGCTGTGGCGGGCCGCCGTGGTCGCGATGGCGATGCTCGTGGTGGCGATCGTCGTGCGGGTCATCCCGTTCGGGTGAGGCGGCGCTGACGGCTGACGGCTGACGGCGGACGCCTGACGGCGGGCGCCCGGCCGGCCGGCTCAGCCCGCGTCGAGCTCGCGCGTCAGTGCTGCGACGAAGTCGTCGACGTCCTGCTCCGAGGTGTCGTACGCGCACATCCACCGCACCTCGTTGCGGCTGGCGTCCCAGTCGTAGAACCGGAAGTGTTGCCGCAGCCGGTCGGCCACCCCGGCGGGCAGGGTCGCGAAGACGCCGTTCGCCTGGGTCTCCTGACTGAAGCCGACGCCCCGGATGCTGCCGTCGGCGATGCCCGCCTCGAGTGCTCCGCGCAGCCGGGCGGCCATGGCGTTGGCGTGCCGCGCCGAGCGCAGGTACAGGTCGTCACGCAGCAGGGCGATGAGCTGGGCGGAGACGAACCGCATCTTCGAGGACAGCTGCATGTTCATCTTGCGCAGGTAGGGCAGGCCCTCCGACGCCACGGGGTCGAGCACGACGATCGCCTCGCCGTAGAGCATGCCGTTCTTCGTGCCGCCGAAGCTCAGCACGTCGACCCCGGCGTCGGTGGTGAAGTCGCGGAGGGGTACCCCGAGGGTCGCGGCGGCGTTGGAGACGCGGGCGCCGTCCATGTGCAGCTTCATGCCGAGCGGGTGGACGTGGTCCGCGATCGCCCGGATCTCGTCGACCGTGTAGGCGGTGCCGAGCTCGGTGGTCTGCGTGATCGACACGACGAGCGGCTGTGCACGGTGCTCGTTGCCCCAGCCCCAGGCCTCGCGGTCGATGAGCTCGGGGGTGAGCTTGCCGTCGGGCGCCGCCACCGGCAGGAGCTTGATGCCGCCGATGCGCTCGGGTGCCCCGGCTTCGTCGGTGTTGATGTGCGCGGTCGTGGTGCACACGACCGCACCCCATCGCGGCAGCATCGACTGCAGGCCGACGACGTTCGCGCCGGTGCCGTTGAAGACCGGGAATGCCTCCGCCTGGGAACCGAAGTGCTCCTGGATGACCTCGTGGAGGCGTGCCGTGTAGACGTCCTCGCCGTACGCGGTCTGGTGGCCGTCGTTGGCCGCGGCGATCGCGTCGAGGATCTCGGGGTGGACGCCGGCGTAGTTGTCCGAGGCGAAGCCCCGCAGGTCGAGGTCGTGCAGTCGGAGGGTCACCGGATCATCCTAGGTTCGCGGGGTCGACGGACGGGCGCGGGTTCCGGGGCCAACCGTCGCTCGGATGTTCACCCGCGGTTCACCTGGTGTCGGGGTGAGCCAGGGGGCGGGTGCTGTTGCCGTTCGTGTGCGCGCCGAGGGTGTGCGGGCTCGGAAATGTCGAGGAAAGGTTAGTTCCGGGCACGAACTACCGGTCCCAACTGGGGTTCTGTGGCGCGGGCGGCTTGTGCCCCGACGGCTGTACCCCGGACCGTTCCGTCCGCCCCCGAACGGAGGGTGCGGGGACCAGAGGAACCTTGCGATCCGCTCAGGAAACCCGTCTGTTCACTTCTGAGCCGTTTCCTGGACGCCGGCTGAGGGGCATCCGTTGGGCGAGCGACTGCCAATGTGATGCCCGCCGGAACGGGAACGCAGCATCCCCCGGCGCACCCGACCTGCTGCCCCGGACCCTCCGAAGGATGCCGTTGTCCACAGATTCGCCCCGCCTGCTCACGGTCGTGCGGGACCCATCGGACGTCAGGTTCCGGAACATCGCTCGTGCTGGCGGTGTCACCGTCCTCGCGATCATGCTGCTCGTCGGCCTCTTCCTGGCCGTCCGGGCCGCGGAGGCCCTGCGTGTCGCCGGGTTCGGGTTCCTCACCACGCAGGCCTGGGACCCCGACGCCCACCGGTTCGGCATCGCCGCCGTCCTGGTCGGCACGGTCCTGATCGCCGGTGTCGCGATCGCGTTCGCGCTGCCCCTGTCCTTGGGCACCGCGCTGTACATCACCGAGTACGCGCCGCTGCGGATCCGCAAGGCGTTCATCGGCCTGGTCGACCTGATGGCCGCGATCCCGAGCGTCGTCTACGGGCTCTGGGGCTTCTTCTTCCTGCAGTCGCAGATCACCCCGGTGTCCCGGTGGATCTCGCAGTGGTTCGGGTGGATCCCGCTCTTCTCGGTGTCCGGCGTCGACCTCGACGACCCGCTCGCGTCGCCGACCGCGTACACGGCCTCGACCTTCATCGCGGGGATCGTCGTCGGCCTGATGATCACGCCGATCGTCACCTCGATCATGCGCGAGGTGTTCTCGCAGGCCCCGCTCGGTGAGCGCGAGGGCGCGCTCGCACTCGGGTCGACGCGGTGGGGGATGATCCGGTCGGTCGTCCTGCCGTTCGGCCGTGGCGGCATCATCGGCGGGACGATGCTCGGACTCGGCCGGGCGCTCGGCGAGACCATCGCGGTCTACATGATCATCTCGCCGGTGTTCGTCATCCAGCCGCACATCCTGCAGGCCGGAGCGAGCTCGGTCTCCTCGCTGATCGCCCTGCGGTACGGCGACGCGACACCGTTCGGCATGTCGGCACTCATGGCAGCGGGTCTGACGCTGTTCCTGATGACGCTGTGCATCAACTTCGCCGCGTCCGCAGTGGTCGCCCGATCGCGTTCGGGAGCGAGCAGCTAGTCATGACCGACACCACCCAGGCGCCAGCGGGCGTCACGTCACCCCTGCCCACCGTCCCCCTGTCGACGCCCGTCCCGGCCAGCCCGGTCACCGTGTCGACCCCCTCCGGCTCCGGTGCCGGCACGGTCCTGCCGCGGCTCGAGCGGGGGTCCGAGCCGGACCGCGGACCCGAGGAACGCCGGTTCAGCGGCACTCGGATCAGCGACGTGCTCTGCGTCGTCGGCGCCGCGGTCGCCTCGGCCTCGGTCACGTCGATCGTCTTCACCGAGCTCGCACCGGTCTCCGGACCCATCGCGTTCGCCGCCGTCGCCTACGTGATGTTCCTGGTCTTCTACGCGCTCCTCGTCGCCACCAACGAGAGTGCGGCCGTGGTCCGTGACCGGGTCGTCTCGGCCGCGGTGCACTCGCTCGCGTTCGTCGTGGTCGCGACGCTCGTGTTCGTCGTCTCGTTCAGCGTGATCCGGGCGACCAAGGCCCTGCCGCACTGGAACTTCTACACCCAGGACATGGCGCTCACCGGGCCCCTCGACCCGATGACCTCCGGCGGCGTCCTGCACGCGGTCGCCGGGTCCCTCATCCAGATCTCGATCGCGCTCGTGATCACGGTGCCCCTCGGGGTGACCACGGCGCTGTTCCTGACCGAGGTGCCCGGGCCGTTCGCCCGGTTCGTCCGCACCATCGTCGAGGCGATGACCGCGCTGCCCTCGATCGTCGCGGGGCTCTTCATCTACGCCAGCGTCATCGTCGGGCTCGGCTTCGACAAGTCCGGGTTCGCCGCGTCCCTGGCGATCAGCGTGATGATGCTGCCGATCATGATCCGGTCCGCCGACGTCGTGCTCCGCCTGGTGCCGTCGACGCTCAAGGAAGCGTCGATCGGGCTCGGCGCCGGGCAGTGGCAGACGGTGTGGCGGGTCGTGCTGCCCACGTCCCGCTCCGGCCTCGTCACCGCGATCATCCTCGCCACCGCGCGGGGCATCGGCGAGACGAGCCCGGTGCTGCTCACCGCCGGCTTCGCGCCCGACCTGAACCTCGACCCGACGACCGGCCCGATGATCTCGCTGCCGCTGGCGATCTTCGAGTTCGTGAAGTCGCCCGAACCGAACATGATCGCCCGCGGCTTCGGCGCGGCCGCGGTCCTGATGTTCCTCGTGCTCGTGCTGTTCGTGATCGCCCGTGTGATCGGGTCGCAGACCGTCGCGACCCGCGAGCGCCGCAACGACCGCTTCCGCGCACTCGGCCGCCTCGTCCTGCGCTGGGTCGCCGCCGCCGAACCGGTCTGGCGCCCCGTCGGCCGCTTCGTCCGTCGGCACGCCCGACGCTACGTCCACCCGTTCCCCACCGACGCCTCCCAGAAGGACCCCTCGTGAGAACCCGCAGAACACGCCTGATGGGCGCGGTCCTGGCCGCCGCCGCACTGGCCCTGTCGATCCTCCCCGCCACCGCGGCCGACGCGGGTGAGTCCTACGTGCCCATCTCGGGCGCGGGCTCGTCGTGGAGCTCGGTCGCGATCCAGCAGTGGGCCGTGAACGTGCAGCAGTACGGCATGAAGGTCCGGTACGCCAGCACCGGGTCCTCCGACGGCCGCAACCAGTTCAAGGCGGGCACGGTCGACTTCGCCGTCTCGGAGATCCCCTACGGCATCAAGGACGGCGGGGTCACCGACGTCCCGCCGACCGTCGGGTACGCGTACATGCCGATCGTCGCCGGTGGCACGTCGTTCATGTACAACCTCAGTGCCGGTGGCAAGCAGATCACCAACCTGCGGCTCTCCGGCCCGGTGCTCGCGGGCATCTTCACCGGCAAGATCACGAGCTGGGACGACCCGAAGGTCAAGGCCGACAACCCCGGGCTCGACCTGCCGAAGCGCCGCGTGGTGCCGGTGGTCCGGTCCGACGGCTCCGGGTCGACCGCGCAGTTCACGACCTGGATGAGCAAGAAGTACCCGTCCGAGTGGAACGCGTACTGCAAGCAGGCCGGTCGCCCGCTGCCCTGCGGCATCACGTCGAACTACCCGACGGTCGCCGGCAAGGGCTTCATCGCCCAGCCGAACTCGCAGGGCGTGTCCGGGTACGTCGCACAGAAGGCCAACGTCGGCACCATCACGTACGTCGAGTACTCCTACGCTCTGAAGACCGGCTACCCGGTGGCGAAGGTGCTGAACAAGGCGGGCTACTACGTCGAGCCCACCGCCTCGAACGTCGCGGTCGGTCTGCTCGGCGCCAAGATCAACCAGGACAAGCGGTCGTCGTCGTACCTGACGCAGATCCTCGACGGCGTGTACGACAACCCCGATGCCCGCACCTACCCGCTGTCGTCGTACTCGTACATGGTCGTCCCGACGACCACCGACGCGAGCCTCACGACAGCGAAGGGCAAGACCCTCGGCGCGTTCGACTACTACTTCCTCTGCGAGGGGCAGCAGCAGGCCGAGGTGCTCGGGTACTCGCCGCTGCCGATCAACCTGGTGCAGGCCGGACTCGACCAGGTGCGGCGCATCCCCGGGGTCGAGGCGAAGAAGATCGACATCCGGAAGTGCAACAACCCGACGTTCTCCGCCGACGGCAAGAACACCCTCGCCGTCAAGGCGCCGCAACCCCCGGCGTGCGACAAGCTCGGCGCGACCCAGTGCAACACCGGCACCGGCGGGGCGAAGGGCACCGCGACGCCGACACAGAGCGGCGGCGCGGCCGGCGGCGGCACGAACGACGGCGGCGGTGCCGGGGCGGCCGGGGGCTCCGGCTCGGGGTCCGGCGGCGGTTCGGGTTCCGGTGCGGAGGGCGGCGGTTCCGGGGGCTCCGGCTCGGGAACCGGCTCCGGTTCGGGTTCCGGGAGCGGCTCGACGGACCAGCTCTCCGGCGGCAGCACCGGCAACGGCGGGACCGGCGCGGTGCCGGCACTCAACAACGGCTCACCCGTGCAGTGCGACGCCGACAGCGGCGTGTGCCAGAACGTGGCCGCCCTGCCCGTCGAGGTCGACGCCGCCGACGGCTGGACGCCGACCCGCACCCTGATGCTCTGCGCCGTGGCCGCCCTGCTGGCCGTGGTCCTGCTGCCGCCGCTCATCGGCGTGCTCGTGTCCCGACGGAGGACCCAGAAGTGAAGAACCAGCACCTCGTCCGACTCGGCTCCGCCGCGCTCGTCTTCGGCGCCGTCACGTCGACCATCGCCGGTTCGCTGCTCGTCGCCACGATCCCGGCGTCGGCCACCGCGCCGTCGGCCACGCCCTCGTCCGCGGTCACGAAGTCGTGGGTCGACGCACAGGCCGCGATCGGCGCCGGGGGAGCGACCCCCGAGCCCGATCCCGACGCAGCCGACTTCTCGAAGATGTCCTTCACGGTCAGCCAGACCGAGGAACTCACCGACCAGGGCATCACCGTGAGCTGGACCGGTGCGAAGCCGACCTCGCCGAGCGAGTACGCCACCGACTACGTCCAGCTCATGCAGTGCTGGGGCGACGAGGCGGCCGGACCGTCCCCCGAGCAGTGCCAGTGGGGCGCTCCGTCGTCGACCATCGCGGGACTGACCGGTGTCGGGGCCGCCAAGCGCGACCTGGTGAACGGGGACGACCCCCGGCAGGACCCGACCCTGACCGGACCGGACGCGAACCCGGACCTGCTGCTCGAGCCACCGGTCGAGAACCCGTTCCTGCGGGCGTACCGCGTGCCCTTCCGGTCCGTCGACGGCACGCTGTCGAAGAGCACGACCGAGCTGTCGAAGCAGTTCGACGCGACGACCACGAACGAGGTCACCGCCGCCCGGACCGCGAGCGACGGCACCGGCCAGGTCACCTTCGAGACCCAGTCGGGCCTCGAGGCCCCGCAGCTCGGCTGCGGACAGGACCGTGTGGTGGCCGGCAAGGCGACACCGCGGGACTGCTGGCTGGTGATCGTGCCCCGGGGCAGCCACAACCTCGACGGTGGCACCGCGGCGTCGACCGCCGCCGGTCGCGTCACCGGGTCGCCGCTGTCGGCGTCGGCCTGGCGCAACCGCGTCGTGTTCCCCCTCGGCTTCCAGTCGGTGGCGCAGGCCTGCCCGATCGGCAACGCGGAGCAGCGCATGGTCGGGTCGGAGCCCGCCACCGAGGCGGTCACCGCCTGGCAGCCGGCTCTGTGCGGGCTCGGCACCACCTACGGCTACTCGCAGATCGGCGACGAGGAGGCGCAGCACCAGATCGTCTCCACCACCGGCGGGGCGTCTCGACTCGCACTCGTCAACACGCCCCTCGACCCCGCGACCGCCCCCGACACGACCATCCGGTACGCCCCGGTGGCCCAGTCGGCGATCGTGATCGGGTTCTCGATCGACTACCGCCTGTACCCGGACGCCCCGGCGAAGGCGAGGAACGGTCTGCAGGCGCAGGAGCTCACCCTCGACGCACGGCTCGTGGCGAAGCTGCTCACGCAGTCGTACCAGGCGGACGTGCCCGGCCGCGGCAAGGGTGACCCCACGGTGGCGGCGAACCCGTCGAGCATCGTGACCGACCCGGAGTTCCTCGCGCTCAACCCCACCTTCGTCGGCTCGAAGAGCGACACTGCGCCGACCGGCCTGATGGTCGCGCTCGGCGACACCGACGCGAACGCCCGGGTGTGGGCCTGGCTGCGGGCCGACCCGGTCGCGGCGGCCTTCCTCGACGGGCGCCCGGACGAGTGGGGCACGCGGATCAACCCCGCGTACCGCCCGCTGGCGCTGGCCACCGACACGACGGTCGACAGCTTCCCGAAGGCCGACCTGACCATCGCGAAGGGCGGCGACCCGGACGAGACCGGCTACGGCACCCTCGACATGCGGCCGTACATGAACGACATGCACGAGGGGGCCTACCGGACGCTCAAGGCGGACCCGAACCAGAAGGACTCCTGGAACCCGTTCGGGCAGCCGAAGGGCTACACCTCGCTCGGTGCGCAGGTGCCGGGGAGCCGGTTCCTGCTGTCGATCACCGACACGGCATCGGCTGCCCGGTACGCGATCCCCACGGCCAAGCTCGTGAACGCCGCGGGCGAGGCGGTCGCCCCGACCACCGAGTCGATCACGAAGGGCATCGCGACCATGCGGCCGTCGACCGTCCCCGGTGTCGTCGTCGCGGACCCCGCGAACCGCGACGCGGGTGCCTACCCGCTCGCCCTGCTCAGCTACGCAGCGGTGAACGTCTGTGCCTCGAGTCCCACCGAGCGTTCTGACTACGCCACCTTCATCCGCTACGCGAGCGGTGCGGGGCAGGTACCGGGGGAGAAGCAGGGCCAGCTCCCCGCCGGCTACGTCCCGCTGTCGAGCAGCATGCGGGCAGCGGCCGGACAGGTCGCCAGCGGCCTGACCGACGCGAAGACGGTCGCCGCCGCCTGCCCGGAGGCTCCGGAGACGTCGGCGCCGACCGAGCCGACGACGTCCGGCCCCGACGGGGCGGTCCCGCCGCCCACCGACACGACGGAGACCGTGACGGACCCCGTGACCGACCCGGGGACGTCGACCGACACCCTGCCGGACGCGACCCTCGACCCGGTGGCCGACGCCGCGCCTCCCGTGTCGACCAACGACGTCGACGAGGCGTCCGGACCCACCCAACGCACCCACGACCAGCCGCTCGCGGCGACCCGCCTGGGTCTCGCAGCGGCGCTCGGAGCCGGCCTGCCGGCGCTCGGCGTGGGGCCGTTCCTGATCCGCCGTGGCCGGAGGCTGGCGATGCTGGCCGCCGCCCACGTGTGACCGAGTTCCACCCACGACCGCTGCCACCTGGGCAGCGTCGAACCCACGAAAGGAAACACCAGCCATGAAGGTCAACACCTTCTGCAAGACGGCAGTCACGTTCGGTGCAACTGCGCTGATCGTCGGTGCCCTCTCCGTGCCGGCGGCCCAGGCCGACCCCGCGGGGAACGCGTTCGGCAAGCTCGTCGGTCTCGGCTCGGACACGACGCAGGACGTCATGAACGGCGTCGCGGCAGCGGTCGGCGGCAACCAGATCGCCTCGTACGACGCGACCAACGCCGGCCCCACCGTCGTCACCCGCTCCGGCGGCGCGGCCATCCCGCGCGTCTCCGGCTCCGGTGCCGGGCGTGACGAGCTGCTCGTCTCGATCGGCGCGGTCGCCAACAAGTCGGGCGTCGCCCTGGCCGACGGTACGAGCACGACGATCGACGAGTCCGTCGTCGGACAACTCGACTTCGCCCGCTCGTCGAGCGGCCCCGCCGCCAAGGACCAGTCGGCCGACGGTGTCCTGGCCTACGTGCCGTTCGCCCGCGACGCGGTCGACGTCGCCTACGCGCCGGGCAGCCCGCTGTCGAAGGTGCCCTTCTTCATCGGTGACGGCTCGCAGGCCAAGACCGCCCCGACGCTCTGGAACGTCTACCGCGGCGACGTGTCGCACGCGTACTTCAACGCGGACGGCACCTACAACTCCGTCGGCGGCAGCGCGACCGGTCCGGACGGCACCAGGGCCTACGAGCTCCAGCCGCTCCTGCCCAAGTTCGGTTCGGGCACCCGCAGCTACTTCCTCGGCCAGCTCGGTCTGACCGACGCCTCGGGGTTCACGAGCACGAACTCGTTCGTGTCCGACACCTCGGCAGGCAAGCCGATCGAGGAGCACGACGGCACCGCGGTCGTCGCGGCCGACACGGGCTCGACGCTCGCGATCGCCCCGTTCTCGGTCAGCCAGTGGGTCGCGCAGGCCAACAGCGTCGGCGGGGTCACCGACCGTCGCCACGGCGTGACGCTCGCCGACCTCGGCAAGACGGCCGGCAGCCAGACCCCGGCGACCACCGGCAGCGGCAAGGCCTACGCGACCAACCCGGCCTTCGCCGGCTTCGTCCGTGACGTCTACAACATCGTCCCGTCGCGCCTGGCGGACGACCCGTCCAGCGCGATCGCGAAGACGTTCGTCGGCAAGGACTCGCTCGTCTGCAAGCAGACCGCGACCATCGCCGCCTACGGGTTCCTGCCGGAGCCGGCCACCAACGCCGCCACCACCTGCGGCTACGCCCAGCTGCGCGCCTTCTCCGCGTCGCTGAGCACCACCGCGCTGTCGATCCCGGCGAAGGCCGTGGCCGGCAAGCCCGTCAGCGCCACCGTCTCCGTCGACTCGTTCGGCACGGGCGGCGGCACGGTCCGGTTCCTGAACGGCTCGACGGTCGTCGGGACCGGCACCATCGCCAAGGGTGCCAAGAGCGTCACCGCCCCGGTGACCCTGCCCAGCGGCACGGCCTCGGTCAACGCGCTGTTCATCCCGGCGCTCGCCGGTGTCTCGTCGAGCACCTCGGCGGCGTCCACGGTCACGGTCTCCGCGGCGACCGGCGTCACCATGACGGTCCCGCGCCTGACGGTCGGCAAGACCGCCAAGGTGACCACGACGATCACGGGCGGGAACGCCACGGGCGGCACCGTCACCATCAAGAACGGCACGGAGACCGTCGGCACCGCCAAGGTCGCCGCCGGAGCCACCACCGCGTCGGTCTCGTTCGTCCCGAAGCGCACCTCGTACAGCCTCGTCGCCACGTACACCCCGGCCACCACCGGCGGGACCGCCGCCACCAGCGCGGTGTCGACGGTGAAGGTCGCCAAGGGTGCACCGACCGTCAAGGCCGGCAAGGTCAAGTCGGTCTCCACGAAGTCCCACGCCAAGGTCACCGTCGCCGTGAGCGGTGCCGGTGCGACCCCGACCGGCAAGGTCACCGTCAAGGAGGGCAGCAAGACGCTCGCCTCGGTGGCGCTGTCGAAGACCGGGCGCGGCACCGTCTCGCTCCCGCGTCTCAAGGCCGGCACGCACAAGCTGACCGTCGTCTACGGCGGCGACTACCTCTGGAACACCGCGCGGACCTCGTCCTCGGTGAAGATCACCCGCTAGTCCCCCCCCAGCCCGGCCGGTCCGCGAGGACCGGCC
>NZ_JAHEWS010000023.1:0-66759 GCF_018598405.1 Curtobacterium flaccumfaciens
CGTGACCGTCGTGGAGCGCGAGTCGGCATCCGTGGACGCTCGAGATCGGCGGGTGCACGTGCTGCGGTCGGCCGGGGATCGCCGGACACGTGGACGGGCTGCCGCTCGTGCCGCGGTGGACCGACGTGGTGGTGATCGGTGACGACGAACGGATCGTCGTCACCGCGGAGTCCGACTCGCTGACGCTGCGGAGCGAGTTCGCGCTGGACGGGGCCGGGGTGCTGCGGGTGCGGCACGCGGTGACGAACACGCACGCCGGACCCGTGCACCTGCAGGCACTCGAGGCGACGCTGCCCGTGGGGGAGCGGATCGCCGAGGTGCTCGACCTCGGCGGGCGGTGGACCCGGGAACGGACACCACAGCGGCGTGCGACCTCCGCCGGGAGCCACGCGCGGGAGAGCCGGCGCGGACGGACGGGCCACGACTCCCCGACGTTGCTCGTGCTCGGGACGCCCGGGTTCTCGGACGCCGAGGGGGAGCTGTGGGCCGTGCACCTGGCCTGGAGCGCGGACTCCGTGTACCGGTACGACCAGCTCGCCGAGGCGCGGCCGTTGCTCGGCGCCGGGGAACTGCTGCGTGCCGGTGAGGTCGTGCTCGGCAAGGGGGAGTCGTTCACCGCCCCCGACGCCGTGTTCGTGTGGAGCGACAGCGGGATCGACGGGCTGTCCGACCGGCTGCACGACTCGCTGCGCAGCCGCCCGGGCCACCCCCGACGGCCCCGGCCCGTGGTGCTGAACACCTGGGAGGCCGTCTACTACCGGCAGGAGCTCGGACCCCTGGTGGCCCTGGCGGAGACCGCCGCGGACATCGGCGTCGAGCGGTTCGTGCTCGACGACGGGTGGTTCGTCGGCCGGCGGTCGGACGCGACGTCGCTCGGGGACTGGCGCGTCGACCCGTCGGTGTGGCCGGACGGGCTGGCACCGCTCGTCGACCGGGTGCGTGCGCTCGGCATGGAGTTCGGGCTGTGGTTCGAACCCGAGATGGTGAGCCCGGTGTCCGAGCTCGCGGCGGCGCACCCCGAGTGGATGCTGCAGCGGCCCGAGGACGACGTCCGCACCTGGCGGAACCAGTACGTGCTCGACATGGCGAACCCGCTGGCCCGGCACCACGTGCTCGAGAGCATGTCCGGGGTGATCGGGGAGCACCACGTCGACTTCGTGAAGTGGGACCAGAACCGGGACATCGTGCACGCGGTGCACGCCGGACGCGCGGGCGTGGACGCGCACACCCGCGGGGTCTACGCGCTGATGGACGAGCTGCGTGCGCGGCACCCGTGGCTCGAGATCGAGGCGTGCGCGAGCGGCGGGGCACGGATCGACCTCGGCGTGCTCGAGCGCACCGACCGGGTGTGGCCCTCGGACTCGAACGACGCGTTCGAGCGGCTGCCGATCCAACGGTGGACGGAGGCGCTGCTGCCACTCGAGCTGATCGGGTCGCACGTCGGGCCGGAGATCTCGCACACCACGGGCCGGCACCTCGACCTGGACTTCCGGATGGCGGTGTCGCTGTTCGGCTCGGTGGGCATCGAGACCGACGTCACGAAGCTGTCGCCCGAGGAGCTCGACCGGCTCCGGGCTTGGACGGCGCTGTACCGGCGGGAGCGCGGGCTGTTGCACTCCGGGCGGCTGCGGCACCTGGACCTCGGCGACGCGGGGATGGTGGCGACGTCCGTGGTGGCCACCGACCGTTCACGGGCGCTGGTGCGGGTCGCGCGGACGGAGACCGGGCCGCGGTCGTTGCCGGTGCCGCTCCGGGTGCGCGGACTCGACCGGTCGCGGCGCTACCGGCTCGCCCCGGTGTCCGGGCTCGCTGTGCCGCGCGGACTCGACATGGTGCCGCCGGAGTGGCTCGTGCGCGGGCACCTGGAGCTGACCGGCGCCGTGTTCGAGGACGTCGGGGCACGGCTCCCGATGCTCGCGCCGGCGACCGCGATCGTGCTGGAGCTCCGCGCGCTCGGCTGAGCGCGGCCCGCCGCGCTGCTTCGGCGGGGGAAGCGTCCCGGGTCGGTGACGTGACGGTTCCGGTTCGCGAACCTCGGGGATCGTGAACCGGAACCGTCAGCGGCGCGAGGGAACGTCGCCGTCCCCCGCGGCAACCGGGTCAGGGCAGGAGCGAGCCCCCGTGGCGGAGGACGAGCGGGTGGACGAGGGCGTCCGGAGCGATGCCGGGTGCGCTCGTCACCGTGAAGGTCACCGTCTCGCCGGGGAGCAGGGACACGAGGCCCTCGTCGACACGGGCTGCGGCGTCCACGCGGTCCGGGAACAGCGAGACGTCCCGTGCGTACGCCGTCGCCGTGACGGTGACCGTTGCGCCGTCGGCCGTCGGGGTCACGTCGGTCCGCAGAGGCGAGGGCTCCAGGGCCTGGTCGACGACCTCGGCGAAGTCGTGCACGGTGCGGGTACCGGCTCCGGTGACGACGAGGACCTCGGAACCGGGGCTCCCGGGCGCCGCGAGCGACGTCGGCAGCTGCACCCGGTCGGCGTCGGCGGGGGCAGCTGCGAGTGCGAACGACGAGGACTCGAGCACGGTGCCGTCGAAGGCGACGCGGGAGACCGTGACCTCGTCGGCGACCGATGCCCCGGATGCGTTCACGAGGACGACGTCGAGGCCGCCCTGGCCGCCGGTTGACGGCTGCACGGTGAGCAGCACGGGCTGGTAGGCCTGCCGGACGGCGTACCAGACGGGCTTCCGGATGCCGGCGTGGTCGACCAGGGCCCACGACACCACGGGCCAGTCGTCGTTGAGCTGCCAGACGACCATGCCGGTGTTGTCGGGGGTGCGGGAGCGGAACCACTCCATGCCGAACCGGATCGCGTGCGCCTGGTTGAGCTGCGCGGCGAAGTGCCAGTCCTCGATGCTCGTCGGCGAGGGCAGGTGGCCCCGCATGCCGTCGGCGAGCTTCCGGTTGCCCTGGTCGGCCTTCTGGTGCACGAGCATCTCGTGGCCGTCCGGGTCGAGGGGCTCGTCGTGCACCACGGCGGTCAGGGTCGACCACGCCGGCGGGCCCTGGAACCCGAACTCCGCCACGAACCGGGGCTCCCAGTCGGCGTAGGCGCGGTAGTCGAGGCGGTTCCAGACGTCCCAGATGTGCACGCTGCCGTTCCGCTGGTCGTTCGGCGTCAGGTACTCGTCGAACGAGAACGGGCTGCCCGGCGTGTACGGACGGGTCGGGTCGAGCTCGGCGACGATCGACGGCAGCAGGGAGCGGTAGTAGCCGTTGCCCCAGGTCCTGCCGACGAGCGACGGCCGCCAGCCCCACTCGGCGTAGGCGACGAGGTTCTCGTTGTTGCCGTTCCACACCACGAGCGAGGGGTGCGGGCTGAGGCGGGTGACGGCCTCGCGGACCTCGGGCTCGACCTCGTCGGCGAGCCAGGGCTCCTCGGCGTAGGCGGCGCAGGCGAACAGGAAGTCCTGCCAGACGAGGATGCCGAGTTCGTCGCAGCGGTCGTAGAGGTCGTCGGACTCGTAGATCCCGCCGCCCCAGATGCGGAGCAGGTTCATGTTCGCGTCGACCGCGTCCTGGATCCGGTCCGCGTACCGCTCGCGGGTCATCTCGGTCAGGTAGGCGTGGTCGGGGATCCAGTTCGCCCCGCGCACCATGACCGGACGGCCGTTGACGCGGAGCAGGAACGGGGCCCCGCCGGCGTCGGCCGCGGTGTCGAGCGTGACCGTGCGGAAGCCCACGCGGCCGTTCCACACGTCGTCGCCGACCTCGACCCGGACGTCGTAGAGGGGCTGGTCGCCCTCGCCGCGCGGCCACCAGACGGCGACGTCGGGGACCTCGAGGCGCACGACGGCGGAGCCGGTGGTGACGTCCGGGCCGGTCACGACGGGACGCGTACCGACGACCCGGTCGGCGGTGTCGGCGTCGTCGGGGCGACCGACGGGAGGCGCGGTGTCGGGGCCCGGGCGCGCTGCGGACGCGGGGTGCGGGGCCAGGGTGATCCGGGCCTCCAGGCCGGTGCCGACGGGACCGCCTGCGGAGGCGACGGGTGCGCTGCCGATGGCCTGCGAGAACGAACCGGTGGAGCCGGCGTACTCGACGTCGATGTGGGCGGTCAGGACGCCGGTGGTGCCGTCGACGTCGACGAGCGGGCGGACGGCCGCGATGCGGGCGCCGCTCCAGGACTCGATGCCGATCGACTTCCAGATGCCGCTGGTGGCGACGTCGACGCCCCAGTCCCACCCGAAGTTCGACGCGTTCTTGCGCAGCGCGTTGTAGGGGTGGTGGTTGACGTGCGGCAGCTCGCCGCCGTGCAGGGCGGAGAGGCGCTCGGCGGCGGGGACGGGCGCGTCGAAGGTGATGACGAGCTCGTTCGCGCCCGGTCGCAGCAGGTGCCCGACGGGGAACCGGTACGAGCGGTGCTGGTTGGCGGTCGTCGCGACGACGATGCCGTTCAGTTCGATCGCGGCGAGGGTGTCGAGGCCCTCGGCGACGAGGTCGTGGCGGGACTCGTCCGGCGCGGTCCAGTCGAACGTGCGGCGGTAGCGCCAGACGGTGTCGCCGATCCACTGGGTGGCGGCCTCGCCGTCGCCGTCGAACGGGTCGGGGATCCGGCCGGCCCGCAGCAGGTCGGTGTGCACGCAGCCGGGGACCTGCGCCGTGATCGGTTCGCGGTGCTCCGCCGACTGCCCGGGCCCGGTCACCGCCTCGAGGCTCCACGTGCCGTCCAGGGTGGTCCGCTCCATTGCGTCTCCTCATCGTTACGGGGCCGTGACCCGACCCCTTGACCGCCTTAGTTTACGCGTGTAACAATCACGCTCACAACGTGGACTCTGCGACGACGCAGACCGAGAGGACAACGATGTTCAACCCAACCCGTTCACGGCTCGCCATCGGCGGCGCCGTTCTCCTCGCCGCCGGCCTCGCGCTCAGCGGCTGCAGCTCCAGCGGCACCGCCAGCACGAACGACGCGGCCGCTTCGACCCTGGTCGCCTACACCGGCCAGTCCGGCGACTACCAGATCAACTACAACCCGTGGTCGCCGTCGAACATCGGTGGCGTCGGCACGATCTACGAGTCGCTCTTCTTCATCACCAACGTCAACACGAACGACCCGAAGCCGCTGCTCGGCAAGTCCTACGAGTGGAACGGCGACGGCACGCAGCTCACCATCACGCTGCGCGACGGAGCCACCTGGAGCGACGGCGAGCCCTTCACCTCGAAGGACGTCGTGTTCACGCTCGACATGCTCACGAAGCAGAAGGCCCTGAACTCGATCGGCTACGACGGCAGCGCGAAGGCCGACGGCGACGACAAGGTGGTCGTCTCGTTCGACAAGCCGTCGTTCGTGCTCGGCCCGAACCTGCTCGGCAAGACCTGGATCGTGCCCGAGCACCTGTGGAAGGACATCGACCCGACCACCGACGTCGTGCGCGAGCCCGTCGGCACCGGCCCGTACACGCTCGGCACCTTCAAGGCGCAGGCCTTCACCCTCGAGGCGAACAAGGAGTACTGGGACGGCGCCCCGGCCGTGAAGACCATCCGCTACCTGTCGCTCTCCGGCAACACCGCCGGCGCCGACGCGCTGAAGCAGGGGTCGATCGACTGGCAGACCGGCCCGGTGCCGAACATGGACGACATCCCCGCCAACTACAACGGCTACGACGGCATCACCGTCGGGCAGAACCAGATGGCGCTGCTGACCTGCTCGAGCACCGACCTCGGCTGCGCCGGACCGCAGACCGACCCGGCCGTCCGCCACGCGATCGCCGACGCCATCAACCGCAAGCAGCTCAACTCGCTGGCGTTCGAGAACACCGCGAGCGAGATCTCGCCGACCTTCGCGCTCACCACGACGCAGAAGGACACCATCTCGGAGGACATCGAGCCGGCGGTGATGCCGGAGACCGCCGACACCGACGCGGCCGCCTCGACGCTCGAAGGCGCCGGGTGGAAGAAGGGTTCGGACGGCATCTACGCCAAGGACGGCAAGAAGCTGTCCCTGACGGTCGAGGTCGTCACCGGGTGGACCGACTACATCACCGCGATCGACACGATGACGCAGCAGCTCAAGGCCGCGGGCATCGAACTCAAGGCGCAGCAGTCGTCGTGGAACGAGTGGACCGACAAGAAGACCAAGGGCAACTTCGAACTCGCGATCGACTCGCTCGGTCAGGGCCCGACGGCGAACCCGTACTACCTGTACAACAACTACTTCTCGACGGCGAACACCGCGAAGGTCGGAGAAGCGGCCCCGATGAACATCGCCCGCTACAGCAACCCCGAGGTCGACGCGGCCCTGAAGCAGCTCGCCACGATCAACCCGGAGGACACCGACGCCACCCAGCCCCAGCTCGACACGATCCAGGAGCACATCGTCGAGGACCTGCCCTACATCCCCGTGATGACCGGCGGTACGACGAGCGAGTTCCACGCGGCGAAGTTCACCGGCTGGCCGACCGACGACGACCTGTACGCGTTCCCGGCGGTCTGGGCGAGCCCGGACAACGCCGAGATCTTCAAGGCGCTCAAGCCGGCGAAGGGCTGACACCGATGGGATCGCGACCGAGGGGCACTCGACGATGACCTACTTCCTGCGCAAGATCGGCTTCTACGTCGTCGCACTGTGGGCGGCCCTGACGCTGAACTTCATCATCCCCAGGCTCCTGCCCGGCAACCCGGTGGACATCCTGCTCGCCAAGCTCCAGCAGCGCGGCGGGCAGGTGACCCCGGCGACCCGGGAGGCGTACGAGCTGCTCCTCGGTGGCGATTCCTCGGAGCCGCTCATCTCCCAGTACGGCCACTACCTGGTCAACGTGTTCCGTGGTGACCTCGGGGTGTCCGTCAGTTACTTCCCGGCGCCCGTCACCGAGGTGATCGGCAGTTCGCTGCCGTGGACCATCGCCCTGGTCGGCATCGCCACCATCGTGGCCGCGATCATCGGCGTCGGCCTCGGGGCCTTCGTCGGGTGGCGGCCCGGCACCTGGCTCGACTCGTTCGTGCCGGCCACCACCCTGCTCGCCGCGGTGCCGTACTTCTGGCTCGCGCTGATCCTGGTGTACTTCTTCGCCACCGGGCTGCACCTGTTCCCGGCGCAGGGCGGCTACGACGTCATCCTGACCCCCGGCTTCAACTGGGACTTCATCGTCTCGGCGGTGCAGTACGGGGTGCTGCCGGCGGTGACGATCGTGCTCGCGTCGCTCGGCGGCTGGCTGCTCGGCATGCGCAACATGATGGTGTCGACGCTGTCCGAGGACTACATCACCACCGCGCAGGCGAAGGGCCTGTCCGACGGCAAGATCCTGCGGAACTACGCCGCCCGGAACGCCGTGCTGCCGTCGGTCGCCGGGTTCGCGATCTCCCTCGGGTTCATCGTGTCCGGCTCCGTCGTCACCGAGCAGGTGTTCTCGTACCCGGGCATCGGGTCGAAGCTGCTGTCCGCCGTGACGAACAACGACTACGCGCTCATGCAGGGCATCTTCCTGTTCATCACCCTGGCGGTGCTCGGCGCGAACCTCGTCGTCGACCTGCTGTACGGACTGATCGACCCGCGCACGCGGGCCCGGAGCTAGGGGAGGAGACGACCATGACCAACATCCAGCAGGAGACCGAGCCCACCATCGGCGCGCTGACCGAGGAGGCCGACAGCACCACGTCGATCGCCACCCGGCGCGCGTCGAAGGGCGGCATCCGTCGGTTCCTCCCCACCCTCACCCCCTGGCTCGTCACGGGCATCGCGCTCGTCGCCGGCGTCACGCTGTTCGGGGTCATCGGACCGCTGCTCGTCGGCGACCCGACCACCATCCGCGACACCGGACTGCAGGGACCGAGCGGCTCGAACGTGCTCGGGACCACCCAGACCGGTCAGGACGTCCTGGCCCAGCTCGCCTTCGCCACCCGGGGCAGCCTGCAGATCGGCCTCATCGTCGGTGTCCTCGCCACGGTGCTGTCCGCGTTCTTCGGCATCCTCGGCGCGTACCTCGGCGGGATCATGGACGAGGCGTTCTCGCTGTTCTCGAACGTGTTCCTCGTCATCCCCGGCCTGCCGCTCGTCATCGTCATCTCCGGCCTGGTGCCGCGTGAGGCCCGCGGGCTGTGGACCATCGCCATCGTCCTGGCCATCACGTCGTGGGCCGGGTCCGCCCGGGTGCTGCGGGCGCAGACCATGTCGATCCGGAACCGCGACTACGTGTCCGCCGCCCGGGTCGCCGGCGAACGGCCCTGGCGGGTCATCGCCGTCGAGATCCTGCCGAACCTGCTGCCGGTGCTCGCGTCGCAGTTCGTGTTCGCGGTGATCGCCGCGATCCTCGGGGAAGCGGGACTGTCGTTCCTCGGGCTCGGGGCGTCGAACTCGTCGACGCTCGGCACCATGCTCTTCTACGCCCAGAACGGCTTCGCACTGGCGAACGGCGCCTGGTGGTGGTTCGTGCCGCCGGGCCTGCTCATCGCCCTGCTCGGCATGGGCCTGTCCCTGGTGAACTTCTCGATCGACGAGGTCATCAACCCGCGACTCGCGAACGTGCGTGCGCAGCGACGGCGCGACCGTCGTGCGAAGCGTGCGGCTCGATCGGGAGGCCCGGCCCGCGTCGCCACCGCCGGTCACGACACGAAGGGGGTCGCCCGATGAGCGCCACCGACACCGCACGACCGGTCACCTCCGACGCCACGGGCGACGGACGCCGCCCGGCCGTGCTGACCATCGACCACCTCGACGTCGTCTACGAGACCGAGCACCCCGTGCACGCGGTCAAGGACGTGTCGCTCACCCTGGCGCCCGGCGAGATCCTCGGGCTCGCGGGGGAGTCGGGCTGCGGCAAGACGACCCTGGCGTACGCCATCACCCGGCTGCACCGACCGCCGGCGAAGGTCACGTCGGGCAGCATCACGTTCCACGACCGCGACGGCACCGACGTCGACCTGCTCGGTCTGCCGCACGAGCAGCTCCGGGCGGTGCGGTGGTCGAAGCTGTCGATGGTGTTCCAGGGAGCGATGAACGCGCTCAACCCGGTCACCACGATCCGCGCCCAGCTCGACGACGCCCTGGTCGAACACCGCAAGGGCCTGCCGCGCAGGGAACGACGGGCCATCGCCGAGGACGCCCTGCGTCGCGTCGGCGTCGACCCGTCCCGCATCACCGCGTACCCGCACGAGCTGTCCGGCGGCATGCGGCAGCGCGTGATGATCGCGATGGCGATGCTGCTGGAACCGCAGATCATGATCATGGACGAGCCGACCACCGCACTCGACGTCGTGGTGCAGCGGGAGATCCTGCGCGAGATCGTCCGCCTGCGCGACGAGCTCGGGTTCGCCGTCGTGTTCATCACGCACGACCTGCCGCTGCTGCTCGAGATCAGCGACCGGATCGCGATCATGCTCCGCGGCGAGGTCGTCGAGTGCGACCGTGCCAGCGTGATCCAGCACGACCCGCAGCACCCGTACACGCGGAAGCTGCTGCAGTCGTTCCCGAGCCTGTCCGGAGCCCGCGGGGCGTTCATCCGCACCGGGGTCGAGGACGGCGCCGAACCCGAGACCGACACGCGGGCCGTCGTGGTCCAGGCAGCACAGGAGACGGACCGATGACCAGTGTGACCGTCAGCCACCTCGGCAAGGACTTCCACACCCGCAAGGGCCTCAAGCGCACCACCCTGCGGGCAGTCGACGACGTGTCGTTCGACCTGCTGCCCGGGCGGACCGTCGCGCTCGTGGGGGAGTCCGGCTCGGGCAAGTCCACCATCGCGCGGATGCTCGCCAAGCTCGAGACCAGGACCCGCGGCTCGATCGACGTGCGGCTCGAGGACGGCACCCCCGTCGAGGGCAGCATGTACCGGCGGCACGTGCAGATGGTGTTCCAGGACCCGTTCGCCTCGCTCAACCCGTTCCACTCGATCGAGCACCACATCGCCCGACCGCTGCAGCTGCACCACCGGGCCCGCGGCGCCGACGAGACCGCCGACAAGGTGCGGGAACTGCTCGGCCGGGTGAACCTCGACGAGGACTTCGCGTCGCGGCGACCGCACGAGCTCTCCGGCGGGCAGCGGCAGCGCGTCGCCATCGCCCGCGCACTCGCCCCGGGCGCCCAGGTGCTCATCGCCGACGAACCCGTGTCGATGCTCGACGTCTCGATCCGCCTGAGCGTGCTCAACCTGCTCGGACGACTGCAGCGGGAGGACCACCTCGCGGTCCTCTACATCACGCACGACCTGGCGACCGCGCGGCACTTCTCCGACGAGATCCTGGTGCTCTACCGTGGGCGGGTCGTCGAGCGGGGCCCGTCGGACGCCGTCATCCTCGACCCGCACCACGACTACACCCGGCTGCTCGCCGAGGCCGCCCCCGACCCGGAGCGCACCGAACGCCGGATCACCGCGGGCCCGCCGCTCGACCGGACGAAGATCGACAACACCACCTGCTACGACCACACGGTCGGGGACTGGGTGCCGAGTCGGCCCGCACCGGTCGGGGCACGATGAGCGACGGGCCGACGTTCGTCGACTGGGTCACCGAGGGGTTCTCGGCACGGTTCCGGGTCGGTGCGGACCAGCCCGCGGCGCTCGTGTCCTTCGTCGCGACCGGTGGCGTGCTCGCCGACGGGCCGGAGGACCCGCAGCCGCTCGTCGAACTGACGACCGTCGGGCACGGGCGCTTCCCGGGTGGCTTCCGGCACGTGGACTCGACGATCGGGGCGCGACTGCGCCCCGTGTCGCACCACGTGCACGACGACGGGACCGACCTGTGGTTCCGGATCGTGCAGGCGGACGCGGCCACGGGCCTCCAGGTCGAGTCGGTGTTCCGGGCGCGCGCCGGCGTGCCCGCGTTCCAGACGTGGACCGAGGTGTCGGCCGAGCACGGTGAGCACGTCGTCGACTTCGTGTCGTCGTGTGCGACCGGGGCGTTCCTGACCGACTCGGGCGCCACCGTCGACGAGCTCGCCCTCGTGCACGCCGACAACGACTGGGCAGCGGAGAGCCGTTGGCGGACCGATCCGCTGCGGTCGATCGGGCTCGCGGCGATCGACCGGGAGGCCCAGCACCACCCGCCCCGCAGCCGCGCCGTCGTGCAGAACCGCGGCTCGTGGTCGACCGGTGAGGCGCTGCCGATCGGGGTGCTGCGGGCGGAGGACGCTGTGTCGCTTCCGTACGCGCTCGTGTGGCAGGTCGAGCACAACGGGCCCTGGCTGTACGAGCTCGGCGAGACCCGGCGGCATGCGTACGTGCTGTTGAGCGGGCCGACCGACCAGGAACACCAGTGGACCACCGTCGTCACGCCGGAGCAGCCGTTCACCTCGGTGCCGGTCTCGGTGGGGATCGCTCGTTCCTCGTCTTCCGCGCTGGCCGTGCTGACCGCACAGCGGCGGGCTTTCCGCGCGGTACGACCGGCGGACCGCGCGTTGCCGCTCGTGTTCAACGACTACATGAACACGCTCATGGGCGACCCGACCACCGAGAAGCTCCTGCCGCTCATCGACGCGGCCGCCGACGCCGGAGCGGACCTGTTCTGCATCGACGCCGGCTGGTACGCCGAGGGGCACTGGTGGGACACCGTCGGAGCGTGGGAGGAAGCGGCGTCGCGGTTCCCGACGGGGCTCGGGGCCGTCATCGACCACATCCGTGCGCGCGGCATGCAGGCCGGCCTCTGGCTCGAACCCGAGGTCATCGGCATCCACTCGCCGCTGGCCTCGTCCCTGCCGCCGTCCGCCTTCGTGCACCATCACGGGGTCCGGGTCGCGGAGCACGGGCGGCACCTGCTCGACCTGCGCTCGCCGAAGGCCCGCGCCCACCTCGATTCGGTCGTCGACCGGCTCGTCGGGGAGCTCGGCGTGACGTTCTTCAAGATGGACAACAACACGATGACGGGTCCGTTCGCCGGGATGCTCGACCACCAGCGGGCGCTGCTCGACTGGCTCGACGCCGTGCAGGAGCGGTACCCGGCACTGCTCATCGAGAACTGCGCCTCGGGAGCGATGCGCGCCGACTGGGCCATGCTCTCGCGCCTGCACATGCAGTCGACGTCGGACCAGCAGGACCCGGTGTTGTCCGCCACGATCGCCGCCGCCGCGCCCGCCGCGATGCTGCCCGAGCAGGCGGGGAACTGGGCGTACCCGGAGCCGACGATGGACCCGGAGCTGTTCACGCTCTCGCTCGTGAACGGGGTGCTCGGGCGGATGTACCTGTCGGGGTACCTCAACGAGATGTCGGCGTCGCAGCGTGCGGTGGTCGGTGACGCGATCGCTGCGCACCGGCAGGTCCTGGAGATCATCGAGTCCGCAGTGCCGGTCTGGCCGCTCGGGTTGCCCGGGTGGGAGCACACCTGGGTCGCGCTCGGCCTCGCCGTCCCCGATGGGGACCTGTTCCTGTCGGTGTGGGCGCTGCCCGGTGCGTCGGCGTCGGTGTCGTTGCCGCTGCCGGCGTTCGCCGGGCAGACGGTGGTCGTCGAGCCGCTGTTCCCGACGGCACTCAGGTCGTGGTCCGTGGCGTGGGACGCCGCTTCGGGCTCGCTCGAGGTCGCGAACGGCGGGTCCACCCCCACTGCGCGGGTGCTCCGCGTCCGGTCGCAGGAGGCGGACGCGGAGGCCTGAGCGGGCGCGCGTCGCGATGGCAGGGCGCGCGCTGGAGCGGACGGGAGGCACGGTGCGGGCAGGCACCGTGCCTCCCGTTCCGTCGGTGGTCGCGTCCACGGCGCGGAGAACGCGGGTTCGTGTCCGCGCGGTGACGGTTCTGGTTCAGGATCCTCGGGGATCGTGAACCAGAACCGTCAGGAGCGCCGCAGGACTGGATCCCCGCTCGTGCACAGCGCCGTAGGATCAGAGCAGGGGAGTTGCGGAGAACCGGGGGGAGTCGAGCGTGAGTGCACCGATCTGGCTGATCGCGATCGGCGGGGTGTTCGTCGTCCTCGGCGGACTGGCGTACGCCGGACTCTGGCGGTCGTGGATGCGACGCAGCACGCCGGCGATGCCCTTCGGCTTGTTCTGGCTCGGGCTGGCGCTCGCCTGCGAGGGCGTCGCGGCGTTCTGCTTCAACGGGCCGGTGGTGCTCGCCCTCGTCCTGATGGTGGCGTTCGTGCTGTGCGGCGTGCTCGGGATGTGGTTGCTGTTCGGCGGGGCCCGGTGGGCGACACCGCGGTGGTCGCGACGGGCGGCTCGCCGATGACCCGGCACGTGCCGTGGGACCCCTGGCCTGACGTCCGCTGGGATGCACTGGCCATCGTCGACGGTCTCGTGTTCGAGGTGCCGGAAAGGTGGACGGCCCGTCCGGTCGAACCGGGCATCCGGCTTGAGCGCGACGACCACGCGGTGTCCATCGACGTGCGGTCCTTCTCTGGTGATCCCGCTGTCGGGATGACCCGGCGACTCGGGGACCGACCGGACGCCCTGGTCCTCGAATCCGCGGACGACCGCGTCCTCGTCGCCCTGCCCGAACCGGACGACGTCGTCATCAGTGATCTCCGGATCCTCCGCGATGTCCGGGTCCGGGTCGCGGTCGAGTGCTCGGCCCGTGACTGGCCTGGAGCCGCCGCGGTCGTCGACGGGCTGCTCGACTCGCGGTGGCGCCGTCCCCTCGACGAGCTGTCGACCGGGAACCGCGCCCTCGCCGCAGCCGCCGGCCCGGGTGCGACCCTTCCGTGGCGCACTCCCGTCGGAGTGCTCGACCAGCTGGTGCGATTCCGGGAGCGCGGCATGGTGCCGGCAGCGGCGCGACGCTCGGGGACCGGGGTCGCCGCGCGAGAGCTCGGGTTCGTCGGGCGTTTCGGTGGCCTCACCGACAAGGGCCACGAACTCGTCGGCCCGGTGGTCGATCACGATGCGCTCCTCGTCGTCGAGTCGAGTGACCCCGCGAGCGACGCTCCGCCACTGCGCTGGGCGTGCTGGATGCAGGGCCAGAAGTGCGTCGTGCGTGCCGGCCACGAGGACGGTTCGGAGTCGCTCGGTGTCGTTCGTCCAGGATCCCTCGTGGCACACCTGCTCCGGTGGCTCGATGTCGACCCCGTCGAATCGGTCGGCTCCGGTGAGCCGGTCACGATCACGACGGCGCAGTACGAGGACCGATCCGGCCCCTGCCCGAGCGACGTCGTGTGGTTCCGGCGTGCCTGGGCGGAACCTCGGTGGCGGTCCGTGAACGGCTGGAGCCACCAGGCCGGGAAGGGAGTCCACGGGCTGTTCGTACCGGGTGTCGGTGCGCTGACGAGGGAGAGCGGTGACGGAACGATCACCCTGCGTCCGGAGCGCACCGCGGTGGTCGTTCGGGGTGCTGTCGAGGGAGTGAACGCGTTCGTTGGTCTCACCGACGGCGCCCGGCAGCAGCGCTGATCAGGGGAGGAGCTGGAGCTCCATCGCCCGGGTCACCGCACGGGTGCGGTCGTTCACGCCGAGCTTCTCGAAGACGTGGCCGAGGTGGGTCTTCACCGTGGCCTCGCTGAGGAACAGCGCGCGGCCGATCGCCGGGTTGCTGTTGCCCTGGGCGACGAGGCGCAGGACGTCGAGTTCGCGCGGGGTCAGCGACGGGCCGGCGGCGGCGGGGAGCGCGCCTGTCGCTCGGCGGACGAGCGCTGCGGCCGCGGAGGGCGCGAGCGCGGTCTCACCCCGTGCGGTCGCCCGGACGCCGGCGAGGATCTCGGACTCCGGGGCGGCCTTGAGCAGGTAGCCGGTGGCGCCGGCCTCGATGGCGGCGAGGATCTGGTCGTCGGACTCGTACGTGGTCAGGATCAGGACGCGGACGCCGGGGTCGGCGGCGAGGATCTGCGCCGTCGCCGCATCGCCGTCGAGCACGGGCATCCGGAGGTCCATGAGCACGACGTCGGGGCGTTCGGCCAGCGCCACCGTCACCGCGGCGCGGCCGTCGCTGGCCTGGCCGACGACCTCGACGTCGTCGGCGTCCTGCAGCAGGGCCACGATGCCCGACCGGACGATCGGGTGGTCATCGGCGACCACGACGCGGATCACCGGGTCACCTCCGCCACGGGGTCACGGTCGACGGCCGGGAGGCCCGGCTCGGCTCCGGTGGGCAGGCTCGCGTCGACGACGGTGCCGCCGCCAGGGCTGCTCGTGATCGTGCAGGCACCGCCGGAGAGCGCCAACCGTTCGTGGAGGCCCCGGAGACCGTGCCCGGCCGTCGGGACGCCGGTGTCGAACCCGACGCCGTCGTCGGTCACACGGACGCCGACGTGTTCGGGCGCGTGCCGCAGGACGATGCGGACGGAGCCGGCATCGGCGTGCGCGCGGATGTTCGCGAGGGACTCCTGGACGACCCGGAGCAGCACGACCTGGGCATCGCGGTCGAGCGGGCCGTCGGTCGCGTCGACCGTCACGGGCGTGCCGGTCTCGCGGGTGTAGCGCTCGGCCAGGCGGTGCAGGGCCCCGGCCAGGCTGCCGCTCGTGGCACCGGCGACCCCCGCGGCGATGAGGGCGCGGGAGTCCTCGAGGGCGGCGCGCGCTGACTCTTCGAGGACCGCCAGCCGTTCGTCGAGCGCGGCACCGCGGTCGTTCGCCAGGTCCCTGCGGGCGCGTTCGGTGAGCATGACGATGCCGGCGAGGTTCTGCGCGACGGTGTCGTGGATCTCGCGGGCCAGGCGCTCCCGTTCGCTCGCGACGCCGGCGCTGCGGTGGGCATCGGCGAGGGACTGCTGGGTGGCGCGGAGTTCGTCGAGGAGCTGGAGGCGCTCCTCGGACAGGCCGGCGACGCTCGAGATCCAGACGCCCATCGCGCAGGCACCGATGACGCTGATGCCCTCGATGAGCAGGGTGCTCACGAGGTCGTCCGGGCCGCCGGAGACCTGCAGGCCGATGCCGCTCGCGAGCCCGACCGCGACCGAGAGCAGGACGGCGGTTCGGATCCGTTCGGACTGTACCCAGACGAGCGGGAACGCGATGCACTGCACGAACGCGGTGCTCGGCACGACGGCGGGCAGCACCAGGGCGGCGACGAGGACCAGCGGCAGGAAGGCCGCGGCGGCACGGGGGCTGTCGTAGCCACGGTGGCCGAACACGGCGTAGGCGACGACGAGCACCACGACCGCGGTGTACGCGGGCCAGCGGTTCGACCACGGGGACCAGCCGAACACGGTGATCACGGCGGTGAGGAGCAACGTGCCCGCGAAGAAGACGTGCAACCACCGGTTGCGCATCCACGTCTCGCCTTTCATGTGCCCAGCATCCCACCCGCGGTGCACCATCAGGCGTCCTTGCGGTTCCACCGGAACGTCAGCAGGCAGGCCACCGTGCCCAGGACCAGCCACGCTGCCAAGACGAGGGCTCCGAGGCCGAGGTGCCACGCGCCTCCCGGCTCACCCGACTCGAACGCACCGGGCAGGAAGACGGACCGCATGCCGGACGCCATCCAGCGCAGGGGGAAGACGGAGGCGACGTCCTGCAACCAGGTGGGGAGCTGCGTGAAGGGCAGGTAGACGCCGGAGATGAACTGCAGCACCAGCACGATCGGGACGATGGTGGCGGTGGCGCGGCGGCCCTCGCGGGGGAGCGCCGAGACCGCGATGCCCAAGACGCAACTGGTGGCGATGCCGAGGACCATCACCCCGGCGAAGACACCCCAGTTGCTCGCGTCGGTCGGCAGGTCGACGCCGAACACCAGGCTCGCGATCGCCAGCAGCAGGGCCGTCTGCACGAGCGTGGTGACGAGGACCATGCCGATCTTGCCGACGAAGTACGACAGGACGGGCAGCGGTGTGCCGCCGAGGCGCTTCAACGTGCCGTCGCTGCGCTCGGTGGCGATGTCGACGCCGAGGGACTGCGTGCCGGAGAGCAGGATGCCCGTCGCGACGAGGCCGGGCAGGTAGTAGGTGGCGTAGTCGACGCTGACGTCGGGACCGGCCTGGATGTCGGCGGCGCCGGAGAACGCCGCCGAGAACAGCGCCAGCATGATGATCGGGAACAGGAACGTGAAGAAGACCGCGTCGGGAGCGCGGAAGTAGGTGCGGATCTCGTACGAGATGTGGCTGGTCGCTGTCTTCATTTGTGTCCCACCATGTCGAGGTAGACGTCCTCGAGGGACGGACGGATGACTTCGAGGTCGTGCATGGGTGTGGTGCTGCTCCGGATGAGCGCCGTCGGGTCGATCGTGCGCTCGTCGTGGTGTCCGCCGTCGTCGTCACGCCAGCGGACCCGGGGCGTGCGGGCCTCGGCACCGCCGATCTCGTCGATGGGTGCGAGGTCGAGGAGCTTCCCGTCGGCGATGACCGCGGCACGGTCGGCGAGCTGGGCGGCTTCGTCGAGGTAGTGCGTGGTGAGCAGGATCGTCGTGCCCTCGTGCTGCACCTGGCGCAGGAGGTCCCAGAACTGGCGGCGGGCCTCGGGGTCGAAGCCCGTGGTCGGTTCGTCGAGGAACAGGACCTCGGGGCGGCCGATGATGCCGAGGGCGACGTCGACGCGGCGGCGCTGGCCACCGGACAGGCGGCTGATGCGGGTGTTGCGCTGCGTCTCGAGCCCGACTGCGCCGAGGAGCTCCTCGGTACTGCGGTGCTTCGGGTAGAGCGTCGCGAAGTGGTTCAGCTGCTCGGCGACGGTGACGTTCGGGGACTCCGCGCTGGTCTGCAGGACGATGCCGACGCGTGCGTTGTGGCTGCGGCTCGTCCGTGCCGGGTCGTGACCGAGGACGCGGACCTCGCCGGCGGTGCGGGAGCGGTACCCCTCGAGGATCTCGACCGTCGTGGACTTGCCGGCACCGTTGGGGCCGAGGAGCGCGAAGGTCTCGCCGCGTTCGATCGTGAAGGAGACGTCGTCCACGGCGCGTTTGCCGGTGGCGTACTGCTTGCCGAGGTGCTGGACCTCGATGGCGGGGGACTCGGGCATGGGTCCAGCTTCGCCGTCCGGTGGCCGTGAGGGATCGGCCGGGGCGGTGGTCTCGGCATCGTCCGATCGGGGGATGGTGCCGGCGGGGGAGGTGGTTCGGTTTCCGGCCGGTGACGGTTCTGGTTCGCGATCGTCGGGGTTCGTGAACCAGAACCGTCACGACTTCAGTACTGCGGGCGGATTCAGTCCGTCGGTTGCACGAAGCGGGCGCGGGGCAGGACCTCGTCCGGTTCGGCGGTCCGCACGCTCGTGATGATCGTGGCCTCGCCGTGCTCGTACGAACGGCGCGCGATGCCGTCGCGCTCGTCGATCACCAGCGTCGTGCGGAACGCCGGGTCCTCGTGGTGCTCGAACGTCAGCAGGATCGAGTGCTCGCCGATGTGCTGGATCAGGATCGGGTGGAAGCTCTCGGAGCCTCGCCCCCATCGCACCATCAGCTCCGGCACGGCCATCCGGACGACGGAAGACGAAGCCATGCTCCGGGCGAACGGCACCTCGTGCGGACCGTCGTCGGGCTCGTGCAGCACGCCCTCGCGGTAGGAGACCGGCTTGGCGCGCTGGCGGACCAGGGTCCAGGTCTGCGCGGCCTCGTCGATGTCGACGCGGAACTGCCAGAACTTCTGCCGGGACTCCTGGTGGATGCCCTCGAGGACGTACCGGGCGGGTCGGCGGAGGGCGGCGAGCTCCTCGGCGATCGCGGGACCGTCGGACCGCGTGAGGAGTTCGTCGAAACGCACGGTGCCAGCATGGCGCACCACGTGCCGTGGACCGCACCCCCTGACGGGCGGGAGGCGCGGGGCGGGGTGGTGCCGGGCCTCCAGGCCGTGGGGTGGTCGCGTCAGGTTGCGTCAAGCAACGTGCGCGTAGACCGGGAGGATGCAGGTCGTCGGAGTCGAACAGTTCGGAGGGCCCGAGGCCCTCGCCGTCCACGAGGTGCCGGAGCCGCACGCCGGTGCGGGATCCGTGCGGATCCGGGTGCAGGCGTTCGCCGTGAACCCGACCGACACGGGGGTGCGTGCCGGACAGCGGGACAGCTCGCAGGTCTCGCCGCCGTACGTGCCGGGGATGGACGCCGCCGGCGTCATCGACGAGGTCGGGCCCGACGTCACCGGCTGGCAGGTCGGCGACGAGGTCATGGCGATGGCGCTGCCGCTCAGTGCCCACGGTGGCGCCTCCGTGCAGGAGCTCGTCGCGCCGGTGGGGTCGTTCACGCGGATCCCGCGCGGGACGTCTCTTCCGCTCGCCTCCACGGTGCCCATGAACGGGCTGACGGCGTTGCAGATCCTGTCGCACGCCTCGCTCGCGCCGGGGCAGACGCTCGCCGTGACCGGGGCTGCCGGGCTGCTCGGGAACTACGTGGTGCAGCTGGCGAAGGCCGCCGGGCTGACCGTGATCGCGGATGCTGCTCCGGCGGACGAAGCACTGGTCCGGTCGCTCGGGCCGGACCACGTGGTGCCGCGAGGCGCTTCCTTCGCCTCCGCTGTCCGTGAACTCGTGCCGGACGGGGCCGATGCGCTCGCCGATGCGGCCGTGCAGCGCGACGAGGTGGTGGACGCCGTTCGCGACGGGGGAGTCTTCTTCGACGTGCGGGGGTGGCAGGGCAACGGGGCTCGGGGGATCGAGTTCGTGCAGATCATGGTGTTCTCGGAGTACCGGTCGTTCGACAAGCTCGAGCAGCTGCGGCACGCGGTGGAGAGTGGGACGTTGACGCCGCGGGTGGCCGAGGTGCTGCCGGCTGCGCGGGCTGTGGAGGCGCATGAGCGGTTGGAGGCTGGGGGGACGCGGGGGCGGTTCGTGCTGACGTGGTGAGTTGACGTCGGTGTGACGGGCGGACGGGAGGCGCGGTGCCGGGTGGTGCCGCGCCTTCCGCCGTTCGGCGGCAACTCTCTCGAACGCCGTTGCATGAGGTATCAAATATCAGTAGGTTGCTCTCGTGCACAGCACAGTGGCTGTGTCGGGAGGGACAAACTTGAACATCCAGAAGCTCCACCGTCCGCGGGTTGCCGTGCTCGGATTCGTGACTGCCATCCTGCTGCTCGCGGCATCGCTCGTCGGTTCGCCAGCCGCGGCGACGGCCGTCGAACCGGTGGTAGCTGCGAGCAGCACATCGGGCCTCTCAGAACAGGATCTGCTGCTCGTCGACGGGGCGCTGTTCGGTGTCGGCCCCGTTGCGAAGCAGCTCGGCACGAGCATCGAACCAGTCTTCTCCGGCGATGACTTGGAGCGAGTCACGGCCTACGCGCGTGAATCCCGTGAAGGACTCGTCGCATCGAACCCCGATGCGGTCGAGCGCGCTGTGGCCAACATTCGGTCGGGATCGGTGAACTCCGTTGCGAAGGGCTTCGAACAGCTCGGGGGAGCCTTCAACTCCTACATCAGCGAGACGTACACCGAGGAAGAGTTGAACGCAGCCAAGGAGGAGTACAGCTCGACGCCGGCCGTACCGATGTGTGGAGCAGTCGCCGCCTGTGTCGCAGCAGTTGCCTTCGCCGTCTACGCAGCAGCTGCCGTTCACAATGCTGCGGTCATCACAGCGGCCGCTGCTGTCCTCGTGTCCGTGTATGCGTGGTGCGGAGCCTGGACCGGTTGCGGGCGCAGCGGCCAAGCAACCGGGAATGACCGGGTGAAGCAGGAGAAGTTCCTGGCCAACGCAACCCGCGTCGGTCAGAGGCTGCCCGCGTGAGTCTGAAGCTCGCCGAGACGACCGTGGTCACGGTGGCAGCTCTTGCCGTGGCCACGGTCGCCTTCGCATCACTCCCGATCAGTACCCACGCGTCGGGATTCGTTGCTGACGGTCTGCGTGCTGTCAGCGAGATCACGCCGCAAGGATGGGGCTTCTTCACCCGTGACCCGCGCTCTCCGATCACGCAAGCCCGCGTCCGCACCGCGGATGGAGAGTGGAAGACCGTGAATCGGGGTCCGAACGCGACCCTGCGGAACGCGTTCGGGTTCAACCGGTCGTCGCGACTCGACGAGTACGACGTGTCCCAGGTCACCGGGTCTCGCGACATCGATGAACTCTGGTCGGACTGCACAGGAAACTCGATCGCGGAGTGCGCCCAGCGTGCTGCGTCAGAGCGCGGTGTTCAGGAGTGGACGGCCGAAGGCTACGACCTCCGGCTCTGCGGGGAGGTCCTCTTGCTCGCCGTGGATCCGGTGCCGATCGACTTCGCTGGCCTGCAGTACGACTCCTCGACGAAGGCCATCCGCGCGACTGTCCGATGCGATGCTCTGGAGGATCAGCAATGACCTCTGCCGCCACACTGCAACGTCACGACGGTGCCGGAGAGGGCGGGCGAGGGCCCTTCGCGCCGTACGTGTCGGCCGTCAGCCCGTTCACGCCGGTACTCGGGCTCGTGCGATCAGCGATCGCAGCAGCCGCCTTGCTCACGCTCGTGTTCACCCCGACCGATCAGCTCTTCTTTCGGAGCTCGACGTTCCCGACCGGTGCGAACTGCGGGAACAGCATGTCGTGGATGTCCTTGTTCTGCATCGGGTCCTCCAGCGGGCATCTCGAACTGACGAAGTGGGTCGCGGTTTCCGTACTCGCCATCGTCGTCACCGGACTGTTGCCGGCGATCACTGCCCTTCCACACTGGTGGGTGACGTGGAGCCTCATGAGCTCGAGTACAGCCGTCGACGGCGGCGAACACCTCGCCGCGAACCTGACACTCATCCTCGTTCCGCTCGTACTGCTCGACCGCCGTCGCTGGCACTGGACACCTGACAGGCGGTATGTAAGCCGTTCTTCGTGGGTAGCCGTGATCGGGTACACCACCCTCGGGCTCTGGACTCTCCAGATGATGGGCGTGTACTTCCAGGCCAGCGTGGCGAAGTTCTCCGTCCTGGAGTGGTCGGACGGGACGGCGCTCTGGTACTGGATGCAGAACCCGGTCTTCGCCCCGGCCGGAGCCGTCGGGCACCTTGTCCGGAACGCGCTCCAGTGGTTACCACTCACCGTCATCGCGACCTACGGCACGCTCGCGCTGCAGCTCGCTCTGGTCGGCGCTGTCTTCATGCCGCGCAGGCCTCGGCATCTGCTCCTGGCCCTCGCTGTCGCGTTCCACCTGGCGATCGCTGTGCTGATGGGCCTGTGGAGCTTCTCGATCATCATGATCGCGGCAGACCTGCTGTTGCTCCTCCGCCCCCACGAATCCGAGAGCGTCGCTCGTGCCCTTCACATGGGCTCACGAAACGAACGGCAGGTGAACCATGTCAGCGCCTGACGGGTCCTTCCGAAGCCCAGCGGATCGCGGAGCGGCGCTCGGGGCACTCTTCATCCTGGTCCCCATTGCGGTGATCGGAGTCGCCGGGGCTGCGGCGAAGGGCTTCGATGGCCCGTCTCTTGTCGTTCTCGTTCTGGTCTTCGGCGGGCTTGTCTGGGCGATGGTGGTCGCTGCGCGGGCGGCTGCGTTCATCGAATTCTCACCAGAGCAGGTCACCGTCGGGTTGGCGCCGTTCTGGAGGACGCGGCTGCCTCGACGTCAGATCGCAGATGTCGCGATAGTGCATATCGACACCTACGGCGACTACGGAGGCTGGGGCATCAAGGGCTCGGCCCGAAGCTCGAAGGGGCGCCTGTACTCGGTCGGCGGGGAGACCGCCTTGCGGCTGAAGATGCGGGATCAGCGGACGTTCTTGGTCGCGTTCAAGGACCCCGGGACGGCGGAGCGAGCGAAGCGAGCGCTGCACGGCGGGTGCTGATCGCGCTGAGCGGGACGGTTGGGCCGACGTTGAACATGGAGCGCCACCGGCCTGCGTCAGTCATCGGCGGGCTCCTCCGCCTTCCGACGCATACGGTTCTGCAGCCCCGCCAAGCGGTTCGACAGCGCGCCCGCCGCATTTGCAGCGTGCCCGATGGCATCCCCGCCGAGCCGTTTTGCGACGTCAACCGAGTCGGCGCTCACGTCGAGGGCACGATCGCGGGCATCCGTCGCGACGTCGTCGACAGCGTCGCGCCACTTCTTCGAGTGCAGCGTCGAACGGTCGTGCTCGATGCCAAGTGTGCCGTGGAAATCGACGAGTCCGGCTGCGACGCGGTTCGTACCCTCGACGACCCGTCGCGAATCGATCGGATTGAGCAGCACCTTCACGTTACTCATCCCGGCCGCCGCGTCCATCCGGTCGATGAGACGCTTCGTCGTGGCGGCGATGGCATCGCGTCGCTGCGAACGAGCGACCTGCACACCGGCGCGGTGACTGTCCAGTTCGTTGGGCGATGTCCGAAGGACCCGGTCGAGCTCCAACACCGCGAGACCGTCATGCAGTTGGAAGCACCGTGCGAGCACAGCCAGCCATTCGCTCGCGGCCGACTCAGCGGCAGAGGTGAGCTCAGCGAGATCGCCGACCTTCGTGGTCTTCTCGAGCTTGACCGCGAGTGCGTCCAGCGCTCTGAGCGCGTACGACTGCACCGTCAAGATCGTCTGGCTCGCCCCCTGGATCTTCGACCAGGTGACGTCGTTGACGCCCCCGACCTGCTCGCGGATCGTCAGCGCCTCGCTCAGGAGCAAATCGACGCCGATCATGTCGGAGAAGACCTGGTCCTTCTGAGCACGGAGGACATCGTCGAGCTTCGCGTCGATCTTGGCCAGGTAGTCCGTGATCTCGTCCATGGCCTGCTGCATCGCAAGCTGTGCCATCACGCCCGCAGCGCCGGTCAGGATGGCGGGGTTCGTGAGGACCGAGCCCGGCGTCTTGACGAACTGCAGGATGCCCTTGATCTTCCCGCCGTCCGTCACCACCGCGCGGCTCACGGAGGGATTGGAGCCCTTCATCGCGGGAAAGTCCTTCAGCGCCTTGGCGGAGTCTTTCGTGAGCTTCACCCATCGCCCCGACGCTGCCAGTCCGGCGCCAGCCTGGGCTGCCATTGATCCACTACTCGAGACTTCGCTCCACCGAGGAAGGGTGAGATCGCGAGAAGCGAGCCCGTTCGATGACAAGAAACGCTCCACCGCACTCGGGTCGCCGATGATCGCGACTCCTTCGTCGTCGCGGACGACCTCGATTTCGTCAGTCATCATGCTCCTCATCGTTCGCCGGGTGATCGGCGAAGCTCGTTCAATTGACTCTTGCCGCGGTTTCTAGACAATTCGAGCGAACGCTCGAGACGCCGGTCAGAACGACGAGGCTGCCGGGGGTGCGGGCGGCGTCGAGTGCTGCACATGCTCGGTCCACTGGAGGCCATCCCACCAGCGGTTCGCGCCCTGCGCGTCCGCGTACCACCCGGGCGGCGGGCCCTGCGACGGAGCCGGCACTGGCCTCGGCTGCTGAACGGTGACGGTCGGCTGGGGCGTCGTCGCCTGCGCACCGAGGTGAAGCGACATCTTGTGCCCGCACCCTCGGCAGGTCTTCGTGAAGCCCATCGCGAGCTCCGAGATCCCGACGGTCATCACGGCGGTGCTCGCGCGAACGCTGTTCCTGCCCAAGTTCGCTGCAGCGCTGTTCGTGCACTTCTTGCAGTCACGGCAGCCTGTCTCGACCCGATTCGCCATCAGGCACCCCTCTCGTTCCTCGGGAAGCGTACGAGGACCGCTAACCTGCGACCAGTGCCCCTTCGGGGGTGTTGCGGGATGGCGCACGTCTTTGCGGCGAAGGACGCTCGCCGCCCGGTGTTCAAGGAACTCTGATCGCCCTAGTTGCTCGAACGTGAGGACCCCTCCCGAAGGTCCGCGGATCAGGAGCACTTCGTGACAGACCAACGACGGCAGGACGAACGACTCCTGGCGGGCCTCCGTTTCCTCGCAGATCAGTCAGAACCAGCCCCCCCCGAAAGGACGTTGGGAAGCAGCATCGGCGCAAGTCTCCATGAGCGAGACGGAGTCGACCTTCGTCCCCTCCCGCCCCGAATCTTGGGGCCGCAACGCCTTCTGGTTCGGGACGTCGACGCTCGGTCGCGCGGGTTCGATGGCGGCAGTAGCTCAACAGTTATCGTCGTTCGTTCAACAGGGTCTGCGTAGCGAGAGCGTTTGACCGACCGACCGACCGACCGTGCGCTCGTCTCGTTGTCGTGAGCCGCGCTGCTAGCGTCGAAGCATGGCGGATGAGGGGCTGCACGACGAGCTACGGGCTTTCGTCGACGAACGCGACTGGGGTCAGTTCCACAGTCAGGAGAACCTATCGAAGAGCATCTCGATCGAGGCGGCGGAGCTGCTCGAGTGCTTCCAGTGGAAAGCCGAGGCCGACGAGTCGCGCGTGCGGAGCGAGCTTGCTGACGTACTCACGTACTGCTTCCTCCTCGCGGACCGCCTCGGCACGTCGCCGGAGACCCTGATCCGCGAAAAGCTCGCGATCACGAAGGCCAAGTACCCGGTGGAACGATCGCGAGGGCGGAGCACGAAGTATGACCAGCTTTGACATCAAGCGGCTCCCGTTCACCCGAAAGCACCTGCGGTCATGGCAAGCGGATGATCGTCGCTTCATCAACTGGCCAGTGGTCTACATCCTCGACGATGGGAAGCGGGCGTACGTAGGCGAGACCCTGAACACCGCCGCGCGGATGCGGCAGCACCTCGAGTCAGCCGAGCGCAAGACGTTGAAGGCGGTTCGGCTCGTGCTCGACGACACGTTCAACAAGTCAGTATGCCTCGACCTCGAGTCGCAGCTCATCGCCTTGCTTGCGGCGGACGAGAAGTTCACGGTGCTGAACAGCAACAAGGGAATCGTCGATGCCGATTACTTCGATCGGCCAAGGTACCGCGACACCTTCAAACAGATATTCGATGCACTCCGCGAGCAGCAGGTATTTACTCGCAGTCTGCCCGAGATCGAGAACCGTGAGCTCTTCAAGCTCTCACCCTTCAAGGCCTTGAACCGTGACCAGGCGATCGCGTTGGAGGACATCCTCGAGGGCCTGTTCGACGACTGGGAAGACGATGCAGCGACTCCGAGCACCGTGCAAGGGGACCCCGGCACCGGCAAGACGATCGTCGCTGTCTACCTGCTCAAGCTCCTCCGAGACCTCGCCCAGGGCAAGGGGCTCGACGATCTCGAGAGCGACGCGCTCTTCTCCGACTTCTTCACCGAGGACAACCACCGTCTTCTCGATGGTTCGCGGCTCGGGCTCGTTGTTCCGCAGCAGGCGTTGCGGGCGTCCCTCAAGCGCGTGTTCGCGAAGACCCCCGGTCTTGACAAGACGATGGTGCTGACTCCGTTCGAGGTGGGGAAGAGCGATGAGCCCTGGGATCTGCTCGTCGTCGATGAATCTCATCGCCTCAACCACCGCGCGAACCAAGCGTCCGGCGTGCAGAACAAGAGTTTCGGGGAGATCAACGAGAAGTTGTTCGGCGCCGACGCCGATCACCTGACACAAATGGACTGGATCCGGAAGCAGAGCCGGCACCAGATCTTCCTGATCGATTCGCATCAGAGCGTGCGTCCCTCCGACCTTCCGCAAGCGACGCAGAAGGCGCTCATCGATGAGAGTGAAGCCGCGGATCGCCGCTACCGGCTCTTCACGCAGATGCGCGTGCAGGGTGGCGCGGACTACGTGTCCTTCGCACGAGCGCTCCTGGGCGACAAACCGCGCGAGCGTGAGGACTTCGGCACCTACGATGTGCGGTTCTTCGACGACCTCGGCGAGATGCACGACGCAATCCGAGCCCGCGACGCTCAAGTCGGGCTCTCCCGTCTCGTTGCCGGGTACGCCTGGGAATGGAGAAGCAAGAACGACTCCGCCGCGATCGACATCGAAATCGACGGTCGCAAGCTGCAGTGGAACCAGACCCAGACCGACTGGATCACCTCACCGGGGGCGGTCGAGCAGGTCGGATCGATCCACACCGTGCAGGGGTACGACCTCAACTATGCGGGCGTCGTCATCGGGCCGGACCTGCGGTTCGACCAAGAGACGCAGCGTGTTGTCTTCAACCGATCGAACTACTTCGACAAGAAGGGTATGGAGAACAACCCGCGGCTCGGGATCGAGTACTCGGATGAGGACGTCCTCCGCTTCGTGACGAACGTGTACTCGGTCCTGATGACGCGCGGGGTACTCGGCACCTACCTGTACGTTGTTGACCCGGCGCTGCGGGAGCACTTGCGCGCGATCATCCAGGCGCGCTGAGCCGACCCCGAGTAGCGGCCCCTCAGGCAGACGTGACGAGGTCGCCGGGATCAGGCTCGGCGCCGCTCGGACGTCGCCGAGCCACCGGCACTTCGTCCGAGATCGCGTCGAGCCGCTTCGCCGCATCCGTAGGGCTCAGCGCGAGCAGGCTGTCGTCGCCCGCGGGAACGGCTTCGCGGCGTACCGCGAGTGGGTCAATGCGCAAGGCCGACATCACAGCTGATCCGACCGCGCGGGCGAGCAACGGCGGGACCGCGTTCCCGATCTGACGGTGCCCGTGCCAGTTCGTGGTGTGAAAGCGGAACCAGTCCGGGAACGAGTGGAGCCTCGCGGCCTCCCGGACGGTGATCACTCGAGGCTCCGTCGGGTGCAGGGGGCGGGACGCACTGAAGGCGCCACGCTCGCGGCCCGTTCCCGCCCGGAGGGTCCGTGAGGGGGCGGTCGTGTCGAGCCGCCAAGCTCGACTGATCGGTTCGACCTTTCCCTCGCCGACCCGGAGGAACCGCGCGATCGACTCGGGCTTGTGTTCGGTGGCGCGGTACCCCGTGAGGACGCGGCCGTTGGTGGGACGCGGGTGTGCCAAGTACCCGTGGTCGCCGCGTGTCAGCGTTGAGAGATACTCGTTGGTCGTGGACGAGTACACGTCGGATTGGGCCGCGCTCAGCTCGAAGAGTTCGCCGTCCGCTGCGCCGCGACCACCGAGTGCAGGCAGTCCGGCGAAGGCGTCCGCTACGGTCACCGGGCGCTCGTGCGTCGCAACGGGCAGGGTCGGACGCTCCGCCGCGCCGAGCACGCCGAGGAGGACAACGCGCTTTCGGCGCTGCGGGACCCCGTACTTCGAAGCGTCCAATGGAGTCTCGTGGTCGGCGATGGCATAGCCAGCCGCACGCAGTCGGTCGAGGGCGCTGGAGAGGATTTCCGCGTACTGGGCGGAGAGCATGCCGGGGACGTTCTCCATGACGAACGCGCGAGGGCGGACCTCCTCGACCAGACGAACGAACTCACCCACGAGCTTGTTCCGCTCGTCGTTCGCGTCGCGCTTGCCCATCGCCGAGAAGCCCTGGCAGGACGGTCCGCCGATGATGACGTCGACCGCGCCGTCCCAGTCGTCCGCGTCGGGGTTGTGCCTATCCCAACCTCTCCGCGCGGACTCCAGCAGATCAGCACCCGTGATGCGGCTCACGTCCCGACAGAGGACGTCCGTGAGCGGGAAGTTGTACAAGTGCGTGGCTGCGTGCACCGGGTCGTACTCGACGGCGCTCACCACGTCGAAGCCCGCCATCTCGAACCCGAGACTGAGCCCCCCTGCGCCGGCGAACAGGTCAATCGCCACGGGACGGAGGGCGGGTGCGTTATCGGGGGCTGCCATATAGTAACGATCGCACACCGCGCGATCGCCGACAAATGGGCGCGCGGGCGGCGGAGGCCGCCTTTCTAACGCACTAGGGGGAAACCGTTGGCCGACCACATCGAAACCGTCGACGCGAGTCCCGTGAAGCGGTTGCTGATCGACATCATCACGCGCGACATCGGCCTCGTGGCAGCCATCGTCGACCTGGTGGACAACTCGGTGGACAGCGCGCTCGCGCTCCGACCGGAAGGCGACCTGACGGGCCTCGCGGTCGACGTGCAAGTCACCCCCGGATCGTTCTCGATCGAGGACAATTGCGGAGGGATCAGCGTCGCGAGCGCGAAGAACTACGTCTTCAGGCTCGGTCGTTCGATGAACGAGAGCTCGACAGCAGGGTCGATCGGCCAATTCGGCGTCGGGCTCAAACGTGCGCTGTTCAAGATCGGGGACTCGTTCATCGTGTCGTCCTCGACCGCTTCCGAGAGCTTCACCGTCGACCTCAACGTCGCCAAGTGGGTGGATGACCGTCGCTGGACGTTCCCGATGATCGTCCATTCCGAGCCGGCTGCGTCGGGAACGGGGACGACCGTGATCGTCAACCGGCTCCACAAGTCGATCTCCGACTCGTTTCAGGACGTAGACATGACGGACTCGGGCTCCGTTGTGTCCGAGTTGTTCGAGGAACTGCGGTCTCGCCACCGCCTGGCGGTCGGAAACGGGCTCGCCATCACCCTCAATGGGCGCCCTGTCGTGTCGGCGGACTCGACGATCGCTTCGAGCGATCTGGTGAATCCCGCCTACCGGTCGTTCGTCATCGACACTCCCTCCGGCGACCTGTCCGTTCAGATCGTCGCCGGCGTCGCGCCTCGCGTCGTCATCGGCGTCGACGAAGACGGCGAGCCCGAGACGCAGGTGCACGCCGCCTCCGACGCCGGGTGGCTCGTGTTCGGAAACGGTCGGCTCCTGCTCGCGAACGACCAGACGCTCGTGACCGGGTGGGGGAGCGGCCGATCCGGAATGCCTCAGTACCACAACCAGTTCGCTCGCTTCCGAGGGTTCGTGTTCATGCGGGCCGCGAAGTCGAACGTCGTCCCGTGGAACACGATGAAGACCGGCGTCGACCCCGACAGCGTCGCGTGGCGGCGGGTGCGCGACGAGATGATCGAGGCGGGTCGCGAGGTCATCGATCTGCTCAACTACGCCAAGATCGAACGGCAACTAGCTCTGTCTGGCAGCGGTCGTGAGACGCCAATCCTCGATGCGCTGGACGCCGCGGGCTCTCAGGACGCGTCCGAAGCGGCCCACGAGTACGAGGCGACCTTCTCGATGACGATCACCGAGCTTCGCGGCGGGATCGCCTTGGCCGCCAAGTTCCCCGCCCCCAACCCGGAGACCGTGGCCAAGCTGAAGAAGATCCAGTACCAGGTCGACGCAAGCGCCTTCGAAGACGTGGCTGCGGCCCTCGGGACCGAGAACGCGGCACAGATCGGCCGTCAATCGTTCGACGCCTACTACGCAGCCCACGTCAACGCGTGACGCCGACAGGAGAGACACGGCCCATGACCTCACGCCCCCGACGCGACCCGCGCGAAGCAGCCCTGGACGTGCTCGCAGAGCATTGGACGGACGCCGACGGACGCGTCACGTTCCCCGTCGACCCCGTTAGGATCGCGGAGTCCATCGGGGTCGAGGTGGTTCGCGCGAACCTGGAGCGCGACGTGTCGGGGCTGCTCGTCAAGGACCCGAAGGAGAACTCCGCTCGCATATTCCTCAACCGCAGGGACCACGAGCGAAGACAGCGCTTCACGTGCGCGCACGAGATCGGACATCTGACCAAGCGCGGCCCCGACGTCGACGAGCGCATCGGATACGTCGACTCCCGTGACACGCTCGCCAGCGCGGGGACCGACCCGGAGGAAGTCTGGGCGAACGGCTTCGCTGCCGAGCTGCTGATGCCCGCCGTCGCCGTCCGAACCCTTTGGGCCAAGGGCACAAGCGTTCCGAAGATCGCTCGGACGTTCGGCGTCTCCGAGGAAGCGATGCAGGTTCGGCTCGCCACGTTGAGGCTCTCTTGAGCGGCGAGCAGGGCGCGAGCTTCCGCGTGGACGAGTTGCGCGAGGGCCGAGGAAGCTCGCCATCGGACGAGGTCGAACGCGCGTTCAGGACTGCGGAAGCAGCCACCGACAAGGAGCGGATCGCGTCGATGGACGGCTGGCTGGGCCGCTCCCAGCGCAAGCAGAACGTGAACCTGCCCTCGGTCGACGTCGAACTCGCCAAGGCGACCGTCAAGCTGCGGGCACGCGATCTCGACGTTCGACTGAAGCGCTTCCTCGCATTCTTCGCCGTGATCGCGGTGAGCGTGCAGCTCTCAGTCGCGGACGTGTACTTCGTGCGCCTGATCGTCGTCGGTCAGGCGCCATCCGACACGGTCCTCGTGGCGTGGTTGTCATCGACAGTGGTCGAAGTCATCGGCATCGTGGCCATCGTCGCCCGGAACCTGTTCCCGGATCGCACGAGGCGCCCTGCGGTGAAGCGCAAACGATCCTGACTGCGGCGATGGTCGACGGCGCACACGAAGGCAGCTCGCCGCTGGCAGCCCGCTCCCCGCGGCCTTTCGCGGACCTCCGACCTTCGCCGCCGGCGAGTCGTGGCGCCCTCGGCGTGCGGCCACGCCCTGCCCGCGGAGCTGTCAACTGATGCGGATGAGCGGCGACCGAGCCACGGAGCCCGCCTTCGGCCTCAGTCTGCGCCGTCTTACCGATCCTCTGAGGCAATCGTCGCTTCGCGCGGCGATCGTGAGTCGAGCATCTGGCGGCGGCGAACGAGTATGCGGCTGGCGGCGCTGATGCGGGAGCGATCATGCCGATGGCTGCGAAAGTCGACTCGACAGCCTTCCGACGAACCTGCGTAGCTCGAGTCAGCGTCGCGGCGATTACCGCACGACCGACCGTACGCGGGCTACGCGGATGCCGAGGGCAATCCGCCGTCGCCGTCCCCGTGCTCGCCATCCGAGGTGGGCATCGGACTGGAGCAGACGCAGCCTCCTGAGACGAGCGACGGCCGGTGCTTCACTCGGTCCACGTGGTCTCGTGAGCGCTTTGCAGTCCTGCGAGATGCATCCAACGATAGACGCGCCGATACGCCTCAACGTCGACCGTGCGGAGACCGGTCGCGCCCGTGCTCACCGGCCCGTCGTGCTTTGGCAACTGACTGTCCAGGAAGTCGCGTTCGCGGCTCGTGACCACAGGCACGCGAAGGTCGAGCGGACTCTCTGCGGGGCTGAAGTAGTCACGTCCCTTGAACATATCGGCGACGTCCGTGCCATCGTGCTCCGAACCGAGGAGCACGCCGGCGAGGGTTTGCATGGGCACGCCGTCGGCGTAGGAGATGTTCAGCACCTGGTGCCATGTGAGCTGGTCGCCGAGCCGCTCGCCGAGGGCATCGGCGATCGCCGCGGTGAGGGCCAGTCGTTGGCTTTCGACAAGACGACCGCCGCGAGCCGCACCGTCGTCGGTCTCGTCGATGGAGGTCCAGTCGGTGCCTACCTGATTGATGAAGCGCTCAGCGGAGCCGTCAACTTTGTCATCGTTCCTCGCGCTCACGGTCACGATCAGCACGCTCGGCGCGGCGATGCCATTGACCGCGTCCTGCACGTCGGCGATCAACTTCGAATTGAGCCTCTCGACGTAGTCGAGCCAGAGGATCGTGGGACGAGCGATGTCAATTCTGCCGCCTCGGATGAGGTCGCCCGCCTGGCCATGGACGATCTCGACGGTCGCGAACGGCTTGTTGAAGACGTGCCGGGTGACGTCCTTCCGCTCGATCGACACCATGCGGTCGATGCCGAGCGCGCGGTGGAAGAGCTGGAAGTCGATGAACTCGTAGGCCCCCATGCCGACGTACTGCATGTCCCGAGGGGCGACACCGAGCGCGTCCAAAAGCGCTCGGCAGGCGTCCACGATGATGTGGCGCTCGATGTTCTTCGCCGGACGGTGGCGGTAGTCGAGGGTGGCGCCGTTCACCTCACGCCCCTGACGACGTTGTTGAGGTAATAGGAGAACGTCCTCTCGCCGACCGCCTTCTTCGTGTCGGCGTCCAGGCCGGCCGCGACCTCCGAGAACTCGTCCTCGTCCACGGCGTACGCGATTCGTACGCCGCCCCGATGGCGAGCAGCGGGGTTCTCCGGAGGCGCGGCCGCCGGCTGGTCCGACGTGAGCGAGCCCTGCAGGTCGCTGATCGTGACGGTCTTCGTCCTCGGATCGTCCAAAGCAGCGGACAGCGGACGATCAGTCACCTCGTCCGGAGCGCCTGTCTCCCGTTTGATGGCGTTGAGGTGCGAGACGACCTGACGACCCAGGTTCACCATCTCACGACGAATCTTGATCCAAGCCCGATCGTTCGGTTCGATGCCCGTCTTGTCAGTGGTCCACGGGAGAGCCCGAACGTCGTCGGCCGTCATGAGCACGTAGCCTCGGAAACGAGAATACTGGTTGTGATAACGGGGGAGGTCCCGACCCCCGGCCCATCCCGTGAGGTCGGACCTGTCGGGTCCTACGATCAGCCGTCCGTTACCGAATACATACCAGCCCGCCGCCCGCTCGGCTTCCTCGCCGTCTTCGGGCTCCTCGTCGGTTCCACGGTGTGTGACGGCCTTCACCATGCCGGCGAAGATCTCGACCGAGATGGCGCCCCCATCGACGCTGTCCACGGCGAACCGTCGATAGCCGGGAGCGATTTCGCCGCCCGCGCTGACCTGGGAGGGCAGTGGTTTGAGCGGGGTGCCGTTCAGACGCATCTCTATACCCCGCTCGATGGCCATGCGGTGGCGGGAGCGAAGCTCTTCCCGGAGCCGGTTGATCATCTTCGCGTCACTGAACGCGTCGGTTACCCAGGTCTGCAGCTCGTTGACCTGGACGGTGGTGCCACGCGGCTCGTCGTCGCCACGACGGAGCACGTCCAGTTGGATGTACCAGTCGTCGTGGCCCTCCTCTGTTCGCTTCGACATCCAGTCCTCGATGTCCAAGTCGACCTTGAAGAGTGTGTCCGCAGTGGCAGAGCGCACGGTGAACGAGTCGGCGATCTTGAACAGCGTTCGCTTCATGCCGACACCGAATCGGCCGATGGATCCCGTCTGCTGCGACGCGGAGCCCTCCTCCGGGCGGCCGAGCGCGAAGACGTAGCCCTCCGCTGCCTCGAGAGTGATCCCCTCGCAGTTGTCTCGCACCTCGAACCTGTCGGGGTAGGCCGAGATGTCGATCCGGAGCTTCAGGCCGTCGGGCGCGTCGGTCGAGTCGGCGGCGGCACGAAGTAGCGCATTCGCGCTGTCGACGGAGTTGTCGACCAAGTCGAGGATCGCGGGAATCAAGCTAACGTCCCGTGTGAGAACGTCGATGAACATCCGCTTCGCTGGGCCGGCGAACACGGACTTGGAACCCACGACGTCGTCGCTCATCGTTCCCCCAGCACTCGAGAAGTAGTCATCGAACTGACACTAGTTCGTGGCGGCCTGCGTTCCAAGGGGTGATCGGCCGCGGTGGGCTTCGCTGCAACCTCGGCAGGTCGGACGACGTCATGTCGAAGACGGTGCGACGTATTCGATGCGGGATCCCGCGGATGCCGGATCGAGGCTCGTCAGCGGCCCGCCCCATCCGGCGTGGACCGGCGGGCGGATACGAGGTGGCCGCAGCCGGTCAGGCAGCCGGTCAGGCGGAACTCCGTCGGCTCGTCCTGGCGCCGTGCCGTCTGTCTCGGCGGTTGAACTTCCCCGCAAGGGGTCCGATGGGGCCACCGAAATTGCGCAAGGCAACGATTCGGTGCTGACCAGGGTGAACCTGGACGTGCCTCACGGCGCGTTCATCACGATCAACGGAGAGTCAGGCAGTGGCAAGTCGACGCTTCTGAACATCATCGGCCTGCTCACCCGATTCCGGCTCTTATGAGATCGACGGAGCCGACGCAGTCTCCTTGACGGAGGCGGACCGAGCGCGCTCCCGAAACCTGTCGATCAGCTTCATATTCCAGAACTTCCATCTGCTCGAGAAGCGTCAGGCCGTGGAGAGCGTGGAGCTTGCGCTCCTCTACTCCGGCATCGAGCGACGCCGGAGGACTGCGGCGGTGGAATCGACCGTCGGTCGGAGTCCGCGGGGCAGGTCCGCGTCGAGCGCTCCAGAGAACAGGGGGAGGACGATGCGTGCTCGTGAGCCTGATTGGAGCCGCCGAAGCGATCTTCCTGCCGATCGCCGTCGCCATCATCACCGCGCGGGTCACGCTTCCGGCCAGCCGGCACCGGATCGCCTCGAACGCCCATCTAGACGCAGCACGACGTGAGCGGAACGTGCGCCAGGTACGCGCTCGCGCCCAACCCCATCAGCGCGCAGCTCCCACGGAGTCAGCCGGCGTGACCTGCACATCGAGCGGCGCATCCGGAGCTACGGGGTCGCCGGACGGCACTGACGACTGCGCCTCCAGATCCGCCCGCACCGACGCCGACACCCCGAACAGCAGCGTCGCCACGAACCCCACGACGTACGCCACGATGAGCCCCGACCCGTATCCGAGCAGTGCCCACCCGTACCCGGATGAGCCGTTCAGCAGCGGGATGAGTGACAGGTCCGAGGCCCCGATGGCGATCGCCCCGACGGAGTGCCCGAGCTGGTCGAACAGCCCGACGACACCGCCACCGAACGCCCCACCGATGCACGCGGTGATGAACGGCCGCCCGAGGGGGAGCGTCACGCCGTAGATCAGGGGCTCGCCGACACCGAGGAAGCCGGTCGGCAGCGCACCACGGATGGTCCGCACCAGCGAAGCGTTCGATCGGAACCGAACCCACAGCGCGATGCAGGCACCGATCTGTCCGGCACCTCCCATCGCCAGGACGGGCAGCAGCACGGTCCACCCGGTCTGGTCGATCAGGGTGGTGTGGATCGGGATGAGTCCCTGGTGCATGCCGGTCATGACGAGCGGCAGGAACAGGCCCCCGAGCACGAAGCCGGCGAAGGCCCCACCGTTCGCGAGCAGCCAGGTCGCAGCGGTCCCGATCGCGACCGAGACGACACCGGCGACGGACATCAGGATCCCCAGCGTCACCGACCCGGCGACCAGCACGGTCACGGTCGGCACCACGATGAGCGCGATGACGTCTGGCGTGACCCGGCGCATGAACCGCTCGACGTACGCGGCGAGGATGCCGCCGGCCAGCGCACCGAGCACACCGCCCTGCCCAGGCGCCAGGGTCTCGCCGAACACGGTCACGTTCGCGACGCCGGCCGCGACGATGATGCCGCCGACCGCGCCGCCGAGGATGGGCGTGCCGCCGAACTCCTTCGCGGCGTTCATCCCGACGAACACGGCGAGTAGCGAGAGGAAGCCGGACGACAGCACACCGAGGAACGGCGTCACGCCGGGCACCCACCCCAGGTTCGTCAGGATGCCGTTGATCCCGGCGATCAGCCCACAGGCGATCAGTGCGGGGATGAGCGGGATGAAGATCGCGGAGATCTTCCGGATCGCGCGCATGGTGCGGCCGTCGGAACGAGCCCGCGCAGTCGCCTTGATCGACGCACCGCGAGCAGCGAGCTCCTCAGGCGACGCACCAGGCCCACCAGCCGCAGCCGACGGGGCGGCCGCGCGCAGGGCCTCCAGGTCGTCGGCCACGCGGTCGACGAGACCCGGGCCGAGCACGATCTGCAGGTTCGAGCCGGCCGCGATGGCGGCCATGACGCCGTCGGTGGCCTTGAGGTCCTCGAGCGCGACGGAGGAGTCGGACACGACCTCGACCCGCAGGCGGGTCATGCAGTTCTCGACGTCGGCGATGTTCGCGGAACCGCCGACGGCGTCGAGGATCTGCTGGGCGAGTTGCTGTGCATCGGGCATTGCTGTGCTCCTCGGGGGAAAGGAAACGGAAAAGGGGAACGAGCTCTACAGCACGGCGCGCAACGAGCCAGCAGCAGCATCGAGGCGAGCACGCACGTCGGCAGCCGAGGCGCCGGTCAAGATCACGGCAATGGCGGTCTTGACCTCGCCGTCCGAGGCATCGAGTGCCGCCTGGACCTCGGCGGGGGGAGCGCCGGTCACGTCCTGCACGAGCGAGAACGCCCGCGCGACGAGCTTCGCGTTCGTCGCCCGCACGTCGACCATGCGGTTGCCGTACGTCTTGTGGCTGCGCACCATCGCGAGCGTGGTGAGCATGTTCAGCACGAGCTTCTGCGCGGTGCCCGCCTTCAGGCGGGTCGACCCGGCGATGAACTCGGGCCCAACGACGACGTCGATGGCTATGTCCGCCTCCCGCCCCGCGGCCGAGTCGGGGTTGCACGCGACGGAGACCGACAGGGCGGAGCGGCGCCGGGCCTCCAGGATGGCTGCGATGACGTAGGGCGTCCTGCCGGACGCGCTGATCCCGACGACCACGTCGTCGGCCGTCAGGCCGAGCGCGTCGAGGTCGCGGACGGCGGCTGCTTCGTCGTCCTCCGCGCCCTCCACCGCGGTGGTCAGGGCTGGGTTGCCGCCGGCGATCACGCCGACCACCTGGCTCGGGTCGGTACCGAAGGTGGGCGGGCACTCGCTGGCGTCGAGGACGCCGAGCCGGCCCGGCGTGCCGGCGCCGACGTAGACGAGTCGGCCACCACGCGCAAAGGCTGCGGCGATCGAGTCTGCCGCCAGTGCGATGGCCGGGAGGCACGGCTCCAGTGCCGCAGGCACGCTGCGGTCTCCGGCGTTCATGCGCTGGGCGGCTTCCAGCGTGGAGATCGTGTCGATGTCGTCCAGCGAGTGGTCGGTCGCCTCGGTGGTGAGGGCGGAGAGTTCGTCACGGAGGGCGTCGTGGGTTTCGTGCGTCTGGTTCATGGTGGTGCTCAGTTCCGGTGGTGGGTGCGGACGGCGTCGCGGCTGCGGGCGAGGAGCGGCTGGGAGCGCTCGTCGGTGCGCTGCGCGACGACGATGAACAGGGTGTCGACGATGGCGAGCTGGCTCATCCGGCTGCCCATGGCCGCGGGGCGCAGGGCACTCTCGGCACCGGCGACACCGAGCAGGACGTAGTCGGCGGTGACGGCGAGCGGGGCGGAGGCGTGGCCGGTGATCGCGACGATCGTGGCGTGCTGTGCTCGGGCGGCGTGGGCGACCTCGAGGGTCTCGACGGTGGAGCCCGAGTGGCTGACGAGCACCAGGACGTCGTGCTCGCCGATCACGCTCGCCAGGGTCAGGGCATTGTGCGGGTCGTCGGCGATGGAACTCACGATGCCGATGCGTTCGAGCTTGAGGTGCAGGTCGCGGGCGACGATGCCGCTTGCGCCCACGCCGTACAGGACGACGCGGCGGGCATTGGCTAGTTTTCGTGCTGATTCGTCGAGTGCGTGCGGGTCGAGCGCGGCACGGGTGTCGGCCATCACCGCTCGGACGTCCTCGGTGACCTTCGCGATCACGGTGGCGACGTCGTCGTCGACCGCGACCCCGGCGTGGATCTCGGTGGACTCACGCTCGTGGATCCCGCGTTCGACAGCACGGGTCATGCTGCGCTGCAGGGCGGCGAAGTTCGCGAACCCCAGGTGCTGGGCGAAGCGGGAGACGGTGGCGGGGGAGACCCCGGCTCGGCCGGCGAGGTCGGTGGCGTTCGTGGTGGCCGCGGCCGCCGGGTCGTCGAGGACGGCGTCGGCGATGGCGCGCATGCTCGACGGCATGCTCGCCGACTGGGTGCGGACGAGGGCGAAGGCGTCGGCGCGCTCGGACCGCTCGGTGATCGTCATCCCGCCATGAAAGCGTCTTTCGTGAGCGAGCGCCAGTGCTGAAAGTAAATTGCGTGTTACGTGGTGCGGGTGGTGCGGGCGGTCGTGCTGGTCAGGCCTGCGGGGTCGGGGATACCACGACGGTCGACGCCTGCAGGTACCTCCGCGATCGACGTGCCGCTCGCAGCAGGATCGGCGTCATGATCAGTGCGGTGATGAGCAGTGCCGCGCAGAGGAACTGGGCGAACGCCGAGCCGAAGACGTCGTCGTCCGCGAGCCTCGGGAACTGGATTCCGGCGATGCCGATGTAGAGCAGCAGGAACTGGGCGAGGGCGAGCGGCTGGTAGGTGCAGAGCAGTCGTGCGTGCTCGCGTGCTCGGAGGGCGAGGTCGGATTCGCGCGGCTGGATCGGACTGCCGGTCTTGATCGCTTGCGTCAGCATGCGCTTGCCGGCAGGGGAGAGTCCAGCCGTCGTGGCCTGCATCGCGGTCGACATCCCGATCGTCGTTGCGAGGATCGAGAAGGTGCCGGCCAGGCCACCGACGGACGCGCCGAAGCCGACGACGGTGAGGACTGCGACGGCGCCCGACTCGGTCGTGGCCAGCTGCCAGCCGATGACGGCGCCCACGACGGCTCCGATCAGCGCAAGGAAGGTCGTCCGTCGCCAGGCGCGCCGTGCTGTCAGTTCGAGTTCCCCCATGCCCTCAACCCTACGAGCGGATCGCCCGACGGTGACGACGACCCAGACGGCAGGGCGATCGCGAACGACCTGCTGTGGGGGCACCTTCGCCGCCACAAACCAAAGTCACCTCGAACCTTGGAATCGCGCGGCGCGAGGAGATTCTGGTTGTTCGCAGGGCAGTGGGCGCGACCGAACTCGCGGCGCGGGCGGCGGGGCGGAGGTGAGGCGGGCCTCCAGGCCGGACGCCGTCAGGCGACGCCGCGTCGCGGACGGAAGACGCCCGCCCGGACCAGCCACACGTAGAGCAGGCAGCCGATGCAGACGTCGAAGACGGCGTTGAGGAACGCGGCGACCAGGGCGACCGCGGCACCGATGGGGGCGGCGTACGGCACGCCGAGCAGTGCGAGGAGCAGCGCGACCACGGTCACGAACAGGCCGACCTGCTGGGCGAAGGTCGGGGGTTCCGGGGCCTCGAGTTCGGCGGGCGGGGCGAGGCGCGGGCGGACGACCCGTCGGAAGAGTGCGCCGTAGGGGTGTCGGCGGATGCCGGCGATGCCCCCGACGGCGAACAGCACGACGATGACCGCGAGCAGCACGATGCCGGCGACCCACGTCTCGGGGATCAGCGTGAGGACGATCGTCGCGGCGAGGAACACCGTGGTGATGGCGGCGCCGAAGCGTGGGGAGCGCGGGTCGATGCCGCGGTCGGTGTCGGTTGTGGTGGTCATCGGGACTCCTGGGTGCCGGTGGTGTTTGAGGTGTCCGTGCTGCCTGCGGTCAGGACGGCGTCGAGGGCTGCGGCGAGCTCGGGTGGGCGGGGTGGGCCTCCGAAGCGGGTGCGAACCGTTCGGGAACCGTCGAGGAGCAGGACCGTGGGGGTCTGCATCACGTCGAAACGCCGGGCGAGCTCGGGGTGTTCGGCGAGGTCCACCTCGAGGCGGCGAACGCCCTCGTGTTGGTCTGCGACGGCGTCGAGCAACCGGCGCGTGGCCGGGCAACGAGCACACGTCGGCGTCGAGAACTGGACGAGGGTCGCGGCAGAGCCGTAATCGCCTACGGAAGCAAGGTCGTCGGCACGCAAACGGCTCGTTTTGGTGGTGCCGCTAGCAGAGCGGGCACGACCTGTCCCGTGGCGGAGGACCACCCCGATGATCGTCGCCAGGATGAGTATCCCCACGACCACACCGACGGCGGTTCCGACTGTCATGCGGCGACGGTACGCCCGGTCGGTGCGCACCCGGTGAACGTGACCGGATGTGACGCGACGGTATCGACGAGCACGAGCCGGGAGCGGCCTATTCGGGTACGCCGAGCCCTTGGCACGCAGCCCACTGCTCGGGTCGACGCGCTGCGATCCACTCGGTGAAGGCCCCGTATCCGCGGTAGTTCGTGAACACCACGAACTGCTTCTTCTTCCGGTCGTTCCAGGCGGTCAGGCTGATGAACGTCGGCCCGCCGCCGTTCGACTGACTGCCGTACGACAGAGTGTGGATGTCGTCGACCTCGCGCCTACGCAACTTCCCGAACCCGGCCTTTACCTCGTAGTGCCGGTCGTACACGTTGACGCGGTCGCCAGCGAGCGCCAGTCCGATCACGAGGAATGCGACGCCCAAGGCTGCCATCACCCCGAACGTGGGATCGCTGTCGCTCGGGGTGGCCAGCATCTGCACGATGAAGCCGGGAACCCCGATCACGATGCAGGTCCCGCCGAGGATCAGGAAGACCATCCCTGGGAACCTCGGTCGGCGGACGACGAACAGTGGCGTTTCGCTCTCGTTCGTCCCGGTTGCGCCCTGCGTGTTGATGCTCTCGGTCATCGTTCCCCCTTTCAGACACCGTAGCGAACGGATTCCCGCACCGCAGGAGTAGCGTGCCGCCGGCGATCCACGGCGTCGCATCGCAGGCGAGGCGAGCCGTACGATCGTGCGCGTGAGCTTCGACGTGACACCCGGGCGGTACCGGCATTTCAAGGGGAACGACTACGAAGTCGTCCTGGTCGCCCGTGACGTCGAGACCGAGGAGCCGGTGGTCGTGTACCAGGCGCTGTACGGCGAACGGGGGCACTGGGTGCGCTCGCTCGCCGACTTCACCGCGCACGTCACGCGCGACGGGTACGACGGGCCGCGGTTCGTCCCCTTGGCCGACTGATCGCGGAGGCCGGACTGTTTTGCCGGCCCGCTGAGAGCGCTCATGTCCGGCGGTTGGCAAGGGTTCACTGTCGGCTGCACTGTTCTCGGCGCTCGGGGACCTTTGACGAGCGGGCAGACCTGACGGCGTCGCGCAGATTGGCGCCGTCCCCGACCGGGAAGAGCAGGGTGCCAAGGTGACCTACCCCGATTGATGCGAGAACGACCGCATCGATGATGTGGGTCGCGAAGATCATCGCGGGGGCGCAACATGACGCAACCAGGAGCGGCCCGCTCACCGCGACGACGGCCTCGCGGAGAGGTGGCAATGAGTTGCGCACAACGTGGGCGAAACCGAGCCTCGCGACGACATGGACGTGCGACCGTTGCGCCGACAGCAGGCCAATGGCGAGGAGATGACCGAGTTCATGGCAGAGATTCGAGACGAGAAACGCGAGCACCGCGAGCACCGGTCCGTACGTCGCTCCGCTGCCGAGAAGCGTCGCCATTGCGAGTGCGGTCGTCACCGTCAAAGGAAGTGCCGCAGAACCGACGACTGCCAGGACGAGGCGCACGTACAGCGAGAATCTCTTCGCATCGCCAGAATCCACAAGCGCTCCCGCAGTGAAGGCCGTTCTCCATCGGCTCTCGCCCCCAGCGATGAATCCGTGGTCGATCGCTGCGCGACGCCTCGCGTTCGTGTCGGTCCGGAGCGACAGTGCGAACTCTTCACATCGAACGGCAGGGCCCTCCGGACTACAGCACGGTGGCAGCAGTCGGGAGATCATCGGGACGAGGTCAGTCGGATGCACGTGGTCACCGACCCTGCTACCAGCAGGCAGATACAGCAGATACTTCCGAGCACCTTCAATGGTCCAGCGAGCTGATCCAGATAGGAGATGAGGGAGCTGCATCCCAGGTACAGCACGGTCGTCAGCATCAGGCCGACGCTGCCTGACATGGGCTGCGTGTCGCTCCACGGGACGAGGGCGCCAGCGAGTGCCGCTGACAGGAAGAGCAGCGTCGCACGGAAGACCATCCCCGGGAGCTCGTCGAATTGGACGACGCCCAGGAGGAGGGCTGCGCCGCTCAGGCCTGTCCAGGCGAGGGCAGCGGCGACGACGTGCGCCACTGCAACGGGCGCGAACCACCACGTACGGCGACGACCGAGCGCGGTGCCGGTCCAAGCCCATGGCAGGACGCGCCCCGGGCCGAAGAGGACGAGAGCGCATCCCGCCGAAGGAACCGCCATGGCCAAGCCGTCGCGTACCTCTGCTGGAACGCTCGGCGGGAGCGCCCAGGCCGTTGTCGCCAACAAGCAGATTGCGCCAGCAATCGCGAGGGAAGTCTGCGGCGCACGAATCATCACCAGGAGCTGGGAGAGGAAAGGCCCCTGCGGTCCACGGAGTATCCGATCGGCAGGGAGAAGCGCGAACGCAGACGGGACCGCCTTCGAAGTCGAGATCTTGCTGACTGCCCAGACGAACACAATCGTCACGACGAAGTAGCTCACGAAGACCGGCCACGCCAGATCAGGCCTCCGGCTGGTCGCGACATCGCTGATCAGCCTTGGGAGGGAGAATGCGGGCGCGTCATCGGGAGCCAAACCCGAGGGCACGACGACGCCGGGGCCGAAAGCGACGAGCGCAGCGCCGATCGTCACTGCGCCACTGATCGTCGACGAGACGGCGAAGGGTGTTCGGAGCCAAGACTGCATCAAGCTCCCTACTGCGTGCAGCAGGCCTTGGGCGAGCGCTTCAACGAGAGCGACGCCTGCGAGAAGCGCGACCACGTATCGCGTCGCCTCGATGAGGTCGAGAACACGACCTGCCACGAGCATCGCCGGGACGCACAGCGCCGTCGAGCCGATTGTGGTGAGCACGGTCAGTGGAAGCGATCTGCCGATTGCTCGAGCGCTGTTCGTCACCGGTAGGAGGCACAGAAGGTGGTCGAGGGCCGAGCCCGCTGGGGCAGTGAGCGCGAGGACGACCGTCACCAGCGCCGCGCTCAGCAAAGCACCACTCGCCGCGGTCTCCACCATGAACGCTGCGATCGGTGCCGGCACTTGGCTGCTCAACGTCGAGACTGTCGTCAACCCGAGGACAAGTCCGAGTGCAAGGATGCCCGCGACGGTGAACGCGGCGCAGAGGAGGACTCGCAGACGTGAGACGTTGAAGGCTCCAGCGAGTTCTGACATCCAGACCAACGCGGTGGCGCGCGCGACCGTGATGGTCTGGCTCACGGGTGGGGGCGAGCGCGAAGGCGCAGGGCGGCGTAGCCGACGGTGATGAGAACGACCGTCACGAGAAGCCCCAACCCGTTCGGCGTGAACTCAACCGATGGCAGCCCGTTCTCCGTGCCGACTGTGGCCGAAAACACGAACGGAATCTCAGCGGGTGTCCCACTGACGGCTGAGGTGGCGATCGTGGCAGCGATCGCAAGGAAAGTGATAGCGATGCCGAGCACGAGCCCGATGAACGTCACGCTAGCGGTCTTCATGAATTTCCTTATCGTCGGGGGTGAACAAGGCGCGGAGCCGGTCGGCGCGTGTAGCCATCGACGAAGCGCTGCTGATCCGCGCAGAGAAGCATTGGCCGACCGAGCCATGGCTGGAAACGATCTCCCGGGTGCGACCCGAAGCAACAATTGCTCCGTTGTGCAGCATGGTTATGGCCTCACAATGCGTCTCGGCGCGCAACAAGTCATGCGTCGCCATGAGGACCGCTCCGCCTGCCGCGGTGAACAAGGAAAGGCATTCTTGGAGGACTTGCGCTGTGTCCGGGTCCAACCCCCTGAACGGTTCGTCGAGGATGAGGAGCGAGGGACTGTGCGCGAGCGCACACACCAATTGAAGCTTTCGCTTCATGCCGTGGGAGTACGAGGAGATCGGCTTTGCGAGTGCGTTTCGTACCTGGAGGACACGTGCGAGGGACATTGCTCGGGACGAGTCATCGCGGCGACGGAGTGAATCATGCAGGCGCAGGTACTCGCGGCCCGTCAAAGACTGGGGAAGCGGGAGATCATCGGGTGCGAAACCGAACCGCATCCGAGCGACGGCTTGGCTGACCGTCACGCCATGGTGAAGGACTGATCCGCGGTCCGGGTCGATGATGCCCGTGATCACGTGCAAGGCTGTGCTCTTCCCGGAACCGTTCGAGCCGAGGAGCCCGTGAATGCTTCCGGGGACGATGGTCATCGAGAAGTCGACCAGTGCAGGGCGCCCGCTGTACGACTTGTCGACTCCGATCACCTCCAGGACAGGATTCACGTGCTCCTCGTGCATGTTCACTTTCGGCAGTACACCTTCCATGTGCCGCCGGCGCTGAAGGACGGCATGTCCATTGCCGGGTACATGCCCTTGTTCTGGCAGGTGATCCACCACGCGGTGATGAGGCCGACCGCGAGCAATAGTGCGATCGCGATGAGCACGAGCACAACGACTCGGTCCTGTTTGAGAGCGAGTCGATCACGCATCGATTCGACTCCGTCGGTGATCGCCGATTGTGAATAGAGCGCTCCGTTGAGCACGAGGTTCGACATGAACCATCCCCTTTCTGGTCGAGCGTTAACGTATCACCGATGGAATCTAGTATGTCAACACCAATTCGAGGAACCCGTGCCGTTGTCTGACGCCGCCCCTAGGCTTTCAGCGCACCGGAGAGCAAGGGGGAGCGCATGCAGATCGGCGTCGACGGGCACGTGCTGCTCAGCCCGAGTGACCTGAGCACGTGGTCCGCATGCGAGTGGGCGTTCCTGCGCCGCCTCGACGCCAAGCTCGGTCACGGGGAAGCCCTGCCCGACACGCACGACGACATGCTCGAGCGCACGGCTCGGCTGGGGGACCAGCACGAGCTCGACTACCTCGACATCCTCAAGCAGACCCGCGCCGTCGTCGAGTTCGACCGCCCCGCCCCACCGGACTACGCACGCGCCGCAGCCGAAGCACGACAGGCCTTCGCCGACGGTGCCGACGTGCTCTACCAAGCGACGTTCCACACAGCGCCGACGGCCGACGCCCCCGGGTTCATCGGCTTCGCGGACTTCATCATCCGCAACGACCGCGGCGAGTACGAGGTCTACGACACCAAGCTCGCCCGCCACGCCAAGATCAGCGCCCTGCTGCAGCTCGCCGCCTACGCCGAGCAGATGCAGGCGCACGGCATCCCCACCGGGCAGCAGGTGCACCTGGTGCTCGGCGACCGGACGACGACCACACACGACCTCGCCGACATCGCGCCGGTGTACCGCACGCAGCGCGCCGAGCTGCAGCGGGTCATCGCCGAGCGCATCGCTGCCGACGAGTCACTGCAGTGGGGTGACCCGCGCTACTCCTCGTGTGGCCGATGCGCCGTGTGCTCGACCCAGGTCGCCGAGCACCGCGACCTCGTCCTCGTCGCGGGCATGCGCCTGGACCAACGGGCCAAGCTGATCAAGCACGAGGTGCGGACGATCGACGACCTGGCGATCCGCACCCGGGCAGTACCGGGCTTGTCCCGCGCGACGCAGGATCGGCTGGTACGGCAGGCGAGCCTCCAGATCGAATCGGAAGACGCCCGACGGAAGGGCGCCGACGGGCCGGGTCAGCCCGTGAGGCCGCGCTTCGAGGTCCTCGACGCCCGCGCGCTCGACGCGATCCCGGCACCCGACCCGGGCGACGTGTTCTTCGACTTCGAGGGCGACCCGCTGCACACCGAGGACGGCGTGCACTGGGGCCTCGACTACCTGTTCGGCCTGGTCGACGACCGCGCCGAGTTCACCGCGTTCTGGGCGCACACCATCCGCGACGAGCGAGGTGCGCTGGAGCAGTTCCTCGCGTTCATCGAGGCCCGGCGGCAGCAGTACCCGGGCATGCACATCTACCACTACGCGGCCTACGAGCGGACGCACCTGCTGTCGCTCGCCGCCCGGCACGGGGTGGGTGAAGAGGCCGTCGATGACCTGCTGCGCGCCGGGGTCCTGGTCGACCTGTACCCGATCGTCCGCAAGGCCCTGGTCGTCGGCAGCCACAGCTACTCCATCAAGAAGCTCGAGCCGCTGTACATGGGGTCGGACCTGCGCGAGAGCGACGTCACGAACGCTGCGGACAGCATCACCGCTTACGTCGACGCGATCGAGGAACTCCGGAACGGCGACGCCGCCGAGGGGCAGCGGATGCTCGACCAGGTCGCCGACTACAACGCCTACGACTGCCGCTCGACCCTGCGCCTGCGCGACTGGCTCCGCTCGCTCCGCACCGACGACCCCGACGCGGCCGACCCGTCGCTCGAGCTCGAGGTCCCGCCGATCCCCGTCGAGCGCGAGCCGAACCCGGTGTACGTCGCCCTGGCCGCGCAGCTCGAGGACGTCGACGCCCTCGACCGCACCCCTGACCAGACCGCGTTGGCGCTCGCCGCAGCGGCGATCGACTACCACCGCCGTGAGGCCAAGACCTTCTGGCAGGACCACTTCGACCGCCTGCGGAACCCGGTCGACGACTGGGCCGACACGCGTGACGTCCTGGTCGTGGAGCGTGCGTCCGTCGAGCGCGACTGGGACACGCTGCCGCGTGCCCGCTCGCAGTCGCGGGAACTCCGGTTGTCGGGGACGCTCGCGCCCGGCTCGCGGCTCCGGCCGGGAGGCACGCCCCACCTGGTCTACGACGACCCACTTCCGCCATCCGTCGCCTCTCCGGGCCCCGGATCGAAGGGCGCGTCGTCGCGCGCCGTGATCGTGGACGTCCGGGACAACGGCGATGCCGTCGAGGTCCTCGTGAAAGAGGGACTGCCCGTCGGTGGCGAACCGCACCACGAGTTCCCGGTGGCCCTCGCCCCGTCGGCACCGCCCCGCGCGAAGCCGCAGCCCGAGGCGATCGCGTGGTGGGGCCAGGCCGTTCTCGACGAGCTGCCGGCGATGCTGCCTGATCCTGCGCTCGACCTGCTGCGACGGGTGCCCCCACGTGGCCCGATCGTCCCGGTGCAGGCCGACGACACGGTGTCGGCCGTGGTGTCGACCCTGCTCGACCTCGACCGGTCGTACCTGGCGATCCAGGGCCCTCCCGGCACGGGCAAGACCTACGTCGGCTCGAACGTCGTCGCTCGGCTCGTCCGCGAGTACGGCTGGCGCGTCGGGGTCGTCGGCCAGTCGCACGCAACGTCGGAGAACTTCCTGGCCTCGGTCGTGAACGCCGGCGTCCCCGCGGACCGGGTCGTGAAGGTGCCGAAGTCCGGCGCGGCCGAGGACGAGCTCGACGCCGCAGCCTGGACCCTGGTGAAGAACGGTGCCGCGGTCGCCGCGTTCCTGTCCTCGTGCGAGGCCTCGGGCACCGGCGGTGTCGTCGGTGGCACGGCCTGGACGTTCGCGAACGAGTTGACGATCGAGCGCCGTTCCCTCGACCTGCTCGTGGTCGACGAGGCAGGGCAGTTCTCCCTCGCCCCGACCATCGCGTCGTCCGTCGCCGCGACCCGGCTCCTGCTGCTCGGGGACCCCCAGCAGCTGCCCCAGGTGTCGCAGGGCTCGCACCCCGAGCCCGTCGACGAGTCCGCGCTCGGCTGGCTCGCTGACGGACAGCACGTCTTGCCGCCCGAGTTCGGGTACTTCCTCGCCCGCACCCGCCGCATGGAGCCCGCGCTGACCGAGTCCGTCTCGGCCCTGTCCTACGACGGGCAGCTGGCCTCGATGGTCTCCGGGCGGCACCTCGACGGCATCGACGCGGGTGTGCACCCCGTGCCGGTCGTCCACGCGGGCAACACGACGTCCTCTGCTCAGGAGGCCGCCCGCGTCGTCGCCCTCGTCGGTGACGTCGTCGGTCGCACCTGGACCGACGATTCCGACACCCGTGCGCTGACCGACGAGGACGTCATCGTGGTGGCGCCGTACAACGCACAGGGGGCACTGATCCGGCAGGAGCTCGACCGCGCTGGCTTCACCGGCACTCAGGTCGGCACCGTCGACCTGTTCCAGGGCCGCGAGGCCGTCGTGTCGATCGTGTCCCTGGCGGCGTCGAGTGCGGCGGACATCCCGCGCGGCCTCGACTTCCTGCTCATGCCGAACCGGTTGAACGTGGCGATCTCGCGGGCGAAGTGGGCGGCGTACCTCGTGCACTCGCCGGCGCTGACCACAGGGCTGCCCCCGTCGATCGCGGGCCTGTCCCTGTTGTCCCGCTTTGTCGAGCTGGTCGAACCGGCTCGCTGACCCCGCGGGGGACACCGCTGCGCGGGAGGCTCGACAGTTGCGGATGCATGACGGTTCCGGTTCACGAACCCCGAGCATCGTGAACCAGAACCGTCAACCGCGCGAGACCTTGGGCCCACCCGCCACGTCGTGACGCCAGAACGAGGGGCTGGCCGGACCCGCCGTCGTCCTGGAACGGTGGAGGCATGGGGGAACACACGATCACCACGGACCGGCCGAGCCCGAAGGGGACCGCCCCGCTGACACTCCGCGCCCGCAAGCCCGGGTACGCCGTGATGCAGCAGTGTCTTGCGATCCAGGCCGAAGCTCCGGCGCGGACCGGCTGGCAGCGGTTCTGGGGTCACGACCCGCTGCGGCCCGAAGCCCGTTCGTGGTTCAAGGGAGCCATCGGCGAGCGGCAGGTCGCCGCACAGCTCGAGGAACTCGGCCCGGACTTCACGGTCCTGCACGCCGTCCCGATCGGGAAGGGCAGCACGGACATCGATCACGTGGTGGTCGGTCCGACGGGCGTCTTCTCGATCAACACGAAGAACCACTCCGGTCACGCGGTCTGGGCGGGCGGACGCACGCTGATGGTGAACGGCCAGCGGACGCCGCACATGCACCGAGCGCTGGCCGAGGGGGAGCGCGCCACTGCACTGCTGTCGGCGGCAGCGGGCGGTCCGATCCTCGTGCAGCCGATCCTGGTGGTCGCGGCCGCCGAGCTCCGGTTCGGCACGAAGCAGCCGGCAGCCGTGATCCTCGAGCCCGAGCGCGTGGGGAGCTGGATCCGCGGTCTCCCACGTGCACACTCCGACGAAGCCGTGCGCTTCCTGTCGATGCTGGCGGAGGAACGGGGCACGTGGCACGTTGACGCCGTCGTCATCAACGACACACTCCGCCAGGTCCAACGCTTCGAACGACTCGAACGGGACATCGCCGCCGCCAGCTCTCGCCGGAGCCTCATGCGTCGCGCCCGGGTCCTCGCGGTCCTGGCCGTTCCGGCGGGCGGCCTGCTCGGGTACTGGTGGGCGGTCGCTGCCACGGCGATGGCGTCCTGAGGGCGATCGCTCCGAGCCGCGGACCGAGCGCGTCAGTCGTCGCTGGTCGAGACGCCGCTCTGCATCTGCACCCGCATCTGGGCGAGGACGTCGGCGTGCAGGAAGTTCGCCTCGGCCGCGCTCGTGGGGTCGACCACGATGCCGAACTCCTCGGGGAGCGCGGACACGAGCTCGGACATCGGCACCGGACGCCCCTCGGCGTCGGGCAGGCCGGCGGCGAGTTCGCCCGGGTCGGTGAAGACGGGCACGAACGGCTTGTCCCGGATCATGACGTGGGCGACGCTGCCGGCCTCCGGACTGCCCGCAGGCTTCCAGGGGACCCACGCCGCGCTGCGCAGGAAGCCCGCGGGCGAGGCCGCCATCCGGCGGCGGAGTTCGGCGGCAGCGGTCGGCGGGGTCTTGTCGACGCCTCGGCCGAAGGCTGATCCGTTCGTCTCGTCGTTGCTCACACCAGCCATGCTGTCACGGTCGGCGGACACGGCGGGGCCGAGCCGCGCCTCCAGGTCGACGCCCAGCGCACGTGGACGTGCGCCGGGCGTCGGAGGTGACGGACTCAGTACGCGGCCGACTGCCCGCCGTCGATCGGGACGACCGTCGCGTTGACGTAGGACGCGTCGTCGGACAGCAGGAAGGCGACGACGGCGGCGATCTCGGGAGCCTCGCCGTAGCGCTTCGTCGGGTTGACCTGGATGAACTCCTCGGCGGCCTTGCGCGGGTTCTCCGCGTCGAGCTGCTTCATCGAGTTCTCGACCATCGGCGTCCAGATGGCTCCGGGGGCGATGGCGTTGATGCGGATGCCGTAGCGGCCGTACTCGACGGCCGAGTTGCGGGTGAGCCCGACGACGCCGTGCTTGGCGGCCGCGTACCCGGACTGGTTGCCGATGCCGCGGATGCCGCCGACGCTCGCGGTGTTCACGACCATGCCGGAGCCCTGCTCGCGCATGACCTTGAGCACCTTCTCGAGGCCGAGGAACACGCCGCGGAGGTTGATCGACACGACGCGGTCGAACTCGGCAGCGGTGAAGGACTCGGTGGGGTTCTGCTTGCCCTCGATGCCGGCGTTGTTGAAGAAGCCGTCGATGCGGCCGAAGCGCTCGGTCGTGGCGGTGACGTAGGCGTCGACCTGGGCCTCGTCGGACACGTCGGCGAGGGTCGTCAGGACCTGCGCGTCCGGGGTTGCCTCGAGCACGGCGGTCTTCGTCGCCTCGAGTCCCTGCTCGGAGACGTCGACCAGGGAGAGCGCAGCGCCCTCTGCGGCCAGGCGGACGGCGGTCGCGCGGCCGAGGCCGGAGCCGCCGCCGGTGATGAGGACGACGCGGTCGGCGAAGCGGGTGGTGCCGGTGCTGGTTTCGGGCATGGGGGAGGCCTCCTGAGGTCTTCGACGGTGAAGGGCTCGGGGTCCGCGGTGGGGCAGCGAGTCCGATCGATGCATCTGCATCGAGAAACCTAGACTACACCTGTCGTTTAACCGTGGAGACAGCATGCGTCCAGGCACCCCATCGCGCTGCCGGGCTCAGCTCGTCACGATCGACGTCGTCGTTGCCATCGTCGCCGCCATGATCACGACCATCGTCGCGGCCTCGATCTCCTCGAGCACCGCCTTCACCGCGGGACTCGCCCAGGTGCCCGAGGTGATCTCCTTGACCAGGTCCTTGTCGACGGCGCCGAACTGCTTTCGCAGGGTGTTCGTCGCATCGAGCAGCCCGATGACCGCGGCGGAGAACGGAGTCGGAACCGCCCGGCGTGCCAAGACGTCGGCGATGCCCGACCGCAGCAGGGACTCCGGGGCGCCGTCGCGCTCCGCGTGCTTCGTGGTGGGGAAGATCCCGAGGACCTTGCCCTGCTCGACGCTGAGGACCCCGTCCGCCACCAGTCCGGCGAGCACGTCGTCGCGGAGTTGGCGCTTGCCGAGCCGGCTCACCCACCACTTCGCCTTGCGGGGCGCACCCGACGCGGCGATCGAACCGACCACGCCGTCGTGCACAGGGTCACCGGTGGCGGCACCGTCCACGACGGTGACGAGCCCGTCCTGCAGCGAGACCGCACCGCGCAGGGCGAGGTCGGCGAGCACGGCGCCAGCGAGACCGGTGTCGAGCGTCTGCCCGTCGAGCGCGTGGCGCCCGTCGGGCTCGACCTGGAGGAGCGCGAACGCCTGCGGAACCGTGAGTTGCTCAGCCATGTCCGCAGCCTTCCACGCGGGGCGGAGGTGCGCCGCGCCTCCAGGCTGACACTCAGCGGCACCGGACCGCCCGACGTCAGCAGGCGTCCAGCACCCGCACCATCGCGTCCCGCTCCGCCGGAGCGACCCACAGGCGGTACTTCGCCTTCACCGTGACCTGGTGCTCGACGTAGGTGCAGCGGAACGCCTTGTTCGCGGGCAGCCAGGTCGCCGCGTCGCCGGAACCCTTCTGCGAGTTCGACCGCCCGTCGACGGCGAACAGGTTCACCGGGTCGTTCGCCAGTGCCTGCCGCTCGGTCTCGGTGAGGCGCTGGGCTCCGGTGCGCCAGGCGTTCTCGAGCGCGACGACGTGGTCGATCTGCACGAGCGTCGAGGTCGTGTTGCCGCGCACGAAGTCCACCGTCGCACCGGTGTACGGCGAGACGAGGGTGCCGGTGAGGACCCTGCAGCGGCCCTCGCGGGTGATGTCGGCGAGGTCGCGGGCGAGGACGTCGTTCCGCGTGTCACAGCCGTTGTGGTCGACGTCGAGCCAGGCGCTGCCGAAGTCTCCCGTGCGGTCGTAGCCGGTGCCGGCCGCCTTGCCCTTGACGGGCAGGTCGGCGAGCTGGCTGCGCGCACGGACCGCGTCGGCGTCGGTTCCGCGGCTGACGGTCGGACTGGAGGCGGGGGTCGCCCCCGACGACGCCTGCTGCGGTCCGATCGTGGTCGTCTCCACGGCCGTGGGACCGTCCGCAGCGGTCGTGCCCGCAGCGGACGGACCCGCGGCGTCGGCGTCCGGGCCGAGGAGGCCGGTCGCGTCGAGGGCGTAGCCGCCGACGGCGAGGGCCAGGACGACGATGACGGAGGTCAGGGTGATGTGGCTGCGGCGTCGGCGGGACGTCATGCGGTGGGACTCCAGGTGGTGCGGGGCGGAACGGTGGTGCGGGTGCGGCTCAGGTCAGCAGGGAGCGGATGTCGTCCGCGGTCAGGTCGTCGGCGAACAGGGCGTCGTCGTCGATCATCGTGGCGAACAGCTCGGCCTTGCGGGCGGCGAGGGCGAGGACCTTCTCCTCGATGGTGTCCTCGGCGATGAACCGCTGGACGCTCACCGACCGGGTCTGCCCGATGCGGTGCGTGCGGTCAACGGCCTGGGACTCGGCGGCGGGGTTCCACCACGGGTCGAGCACGAACACGGTGTCCGCCTCGGTCAGGGTGAGCCCGAACCCGCCGGCCTTCAACGAGATGAGGAACGCCGGGGCGGTGCCCTGCCGGAAGCGCTCGATGACCTCCGGGCGCTTGCGGGTGGAACCGTCGAGGTACTCGTAGCCGATGCCCCGGGCGTCGAGGGCATCCGAGACCATCCGCAGGAATGAGGTGAACTGACTGAACACCAGGGCGCGGCGGCCCTCGGCGGCGAGCTGTTCGAGTTCGTCGAGCAGCAGGTCGAGCTTGGCGGAGGGGATCGGCGTCGCCGGCGACAGGGACGAGTCCGACGACGCCGACCCGGACACCCCGGACGACACCAGCGCCGGCGACAGCGCGAGCATCCGCAGCAGCGTCAGCGACCGGAACACGATCATCCGGTTCTTGGACAGGTCGTCGATCAGGTCGAGGACCTTCAACCGCTCCCGGTTCAGGGTGCGCTCGTACAGCTCGCGGTGCGCGGGGTCGAGCGTGACCCGGACGACCTGTTCTTGCTTCGGGGGCAGGTCGGCGGCGACGGCTTCCTTCGTGCGCCGGAGCATGAGCGGCCGGATCCGTCGACGCAGTCGCGCGGTGAGCTCCTGGCGGGCCTCGCCGCGGAGCTCGGGCGAGGCGAGCGGCTTCACGTAGTCGTCGCCGAACCGGGTCCAGGTGGACAGCAGCCCGGGCGCGACGATGTGGAACAGTGCCCACAGGTCGGTCAGCCCGTTCTCGAGCGGGGTGCCGGTGATCGCGAACTTGACCGGTGCCTGCAGCTCCGACGCGACGCGGTGGGTCTGGGACTGCGGGTTCTTCACGAACTGTGCCTCGTCGAGCACGAGGGCCGACCACGGCAGGTCGGTCCAGGCGCGGGCGTCGAGCCGCAGCAGCGCGTACGAGGTGACGACGACGTCCGACGCGGCGGCGGTCCGCGCGACGAGCCCCGGGTCCTTCAACGACGTCGAGGTCACCGTCGCGACCCGCAGCGACGGCACGAACTTGGCCGCCTCGGCGGCCCAGTTGCCGACGACCGACGTCGGTGCGACGACCAGGAACGGGGGAGCGGCGGGCTCCGCGGCGCGACGGGCGGCGACCATCGCAAGCACCTGCAGCGTCTTGCCGAGGCCCATGTCGTCGGCGAGCACCCCGCCGATGCCGTGCGTCACCAGGAACGACAGCCACGCGTACCCGGCGTGCTGGTACGGCCGCAGGTCGGCGTGGACGGTGTCCGGCACGGGGACGTCACCCGGAGGAGTCGCCCCGAGCAGCCCGGAGGCGATGGCCTGCCAGCGTTCGTCGTGCGAGGTCTCGTCGGCCAGCAGGTCGAACTCCGACCACAGCCCGGCGTGCAGGGGCGTGACGGCGATCGGCTGGTCGGGCTCCCACTCGTCCAGGTCGCGGGCCTCGTCGATGAGCTCCTTGAGCCGGTCGAACGCGGGGTCGGCCAGCGACAGGTACGAGTTGTCGACGAGCTTGAGCCGTCGCTGCCGACCAGCGAGCGCGGTGAGCAGCGGCGTGAAGGGGATCTGCTTGCCGTTGACGCTGACGATGATGCCGAGGTCGAACCAGTCGTGCTTGTCCGACGGCATCGTCGTGACACGGATGTGCGGCCGCCCGCTCAACCGCTCGTAGTCGAGCCGCTCGCCCTGCACGAGGGTGCGGACGCCGAGCGACGGCAGCTCGGGCAGGAACTCGTTCGCGAACACCGCGACGTCGGCTCCGTCGATGGTGCCGTCCTGGAACCAGTCCAGTCCGCCACCGGGTCCGGCAGGGCGGACGGGAGGCCCGGCCTGCGTCGCGTCGTCGGCCGGCGTCCTCGCGGTGGTCGGCTCCACCGCCGTGGTCGGTTCCGCCACGGATGCGTCGGCGTTGCTGGCCTGCTCGTCGGTGCCGGCCGGATCGTCGGCGGCACGGAGCGCGGACAGGTCGGGGAGCGGGCCGTGCAGGGACACCGGGTCCTTCCGGCCGTCGACGTGCCAGCGCCAGTGCAGGTGCACGCGGTCGTCGGTGCGCGGCGCCCGGGCCGGCTCGAACGTCGCGGTCAGGACGAGCTCGGGCGGGGTGCGCTCGGGCAGCTCCACCGAGCCGTCGGAGCTGACCAGGCCGAGGGCGCCGCGCAACCGGGGCGACCAGTCGGCCAGGAACTCGTCGACCTCGGCGGTGGGCACGGTGATCCGGGTGCCCTCGACGAGCATCCGTCGCTGGTCCTCGGGCACCGGCGCCGGGGTCGGTGCGACGGCGACCGTGAACTCCGGGCTCTCGCGGAACACGTAGACGCCGTGGTCGCCGATCATCCGCGCCGCACCGGGCACCACGGGCCGACCGTCGAGCACGGCACTCGCGCCGATCACCACGGCGTCGTCGTGCCGGGCGACGTCGAGCAGCACCTGCGCCTGCGCGCCGAGGACCGCACCGCTCTCGCGCTTGCCGGTGACGAACGCGATGTCGAGCGCCGCGGCCTGCTGCAGGAGCGGCCAGAGCAGGGGGCTCCGGAAGTCGTCGAGGTGCAGCCAGTCGCTCTCACCCGGCAGCCCGGCGAGCTGCCCGGCGCGGTGCAGGGCGGCGAGCTGCAGGAACCAGGCGTGCTGCTCGGCACCGACGCCGAGCCGGTTCTGCGAGTAGGGGAGCGTGCCCCAGGTCAGCTGCCCGCGCACCCAGTTGCCGGCGTCGCTGCGGGTCACCGGACGGACCCCGAGCCGCACGCTGCGGGACGGCGCGGGCAGGGCGCGGCCGGCGGCACGGGCGCGGGAGGCGAGCTTGGCGGGGACCGCGTCACGCAACTCGAACTGCAGGCCCATCCGCGTGCCCTGCGAGGTGGGAGCCCGCTCGTCGTCACCGGCGAGGCGGGCGAGGTCGTGCCTCCAGTCAGACGGCGGCGGAGCCGGCGCTTCCGGACGTGGGCCGGCGTTCGCGGCGAGGGCACGGGCGTTGATGGTGAGGAGCGCGGCCGCGACGTGCTTGCAGTCCCCGCCGAGGGGGCAGCTGCAGGTGCTGCGGACCGGGCGGACGAAGTCGCCGCGCGCCGGCGTGGTGTCAACGCGGAGTTCGTACGGGTCGTCGGCGGTGCCGGACACGACCGCGGTGACCGTGCCGTCGTCGTCGTGCCAGGTGGCGTCGTCGACCAGGCCGGCGCGGACGACGTCGCGTGCGCGGCCGAAGGTCTGCGGCCCGACGAAGCGGATGACGTCGACGGCGTCGATCATCGGGGCAGCAGGCACGGGACCATCGTGCCAGTCGCCACCGACGATCCACGCCGCCACCCTGTGCGCCGGACATCTGACAGGACTACCGTCCAACTCGGATCGCGACGACTGCGGTCCACCGAACCGATTGGAAACGCATGCCGGACCGACTGCGGTGGGTACGCGACTCCGCCGACCACTGGAACGGGTGGCTCGACGCCGAGGTCGTGTGCGACATCACCCGGACCGACACGTACAACGTCGATTCCCCCGACCACTCGCTGACCGGTGGGCACTCGTCGTTCGAGAGCGCAGCCGCGCAGGTGCACGGCTGGGTCCGCTGGTCCGGCCGTTAGGCCGCAGAGCGCAACCTGGTTGTACGACCACCCACTGCTCCCTAGCGTGAGAGGGCAGGTCGGCGCCGTCCGGACGTGATCCACCGCTCTGCTCCAGGAGAGAGAGGTGTTCCGATGACCGACACGACCGAGTCCCGGTCGCAGCCGCCTGCTCCGGGTTCCGAGCCTGCCGCACGTCCCGCTCCGCCCCGCTCGCTCGTCGCCGTCGCAGGCAACGACACCGACGACGCCATCAGCTCGCTCGCCGGCATGTACGCGGGCAAGGCCTGGTACTCCCGGGCGCTCGACCAGGACTACTGGTTCAAGTACGTCGGCGTCGGTGACGACCGGCTGAGCATCCGCCGTTCCCAGATGCACGGGTACCTGCGGGGCGACGTCGCCACCGAGGGCGAGGTCGTCGTCCAGTGGCTCGAACGCGGTGAGGCACGCGTCGACGTCGGCCGTGACGAGGTCCGCATGCAGCCCGGCATGCCGACGATGTTCCCCGTCGAGCGCCGGTTCGAGGTGGAGTACCAGGACTGGGACCAGCGCCTGGTGCACCTCCGACGCGACCTCGTGCTCGACGTCGCCGCCGAGAACCACCTCGTCGACGGCACCATGGCGTTCGACACCGCCGCAGCGCCCGACCCCGCCGCAGTCGGCCTGTGGCGGACCGCCGTCTCGGGAGCGCTGCGGGCCCTGCGCGAGGAGGGCGAGGGGTCCCTCGCCTGGCACGAGGCCCAGCGTGACGTCGCCCGAGCACTGTTCCGGATGTACCCGCTGCAGGCCGAGCGGTTCCCCGCCGGCTACGGCACCCGGAGCGACGGACGACTGCGGGCCGCGGTCGAGTTCATCCAGGCGCACGCCCACCAGCCGCTCACCGTCGCCGACATCGCGCAGGCCGCCGGTCTCAGCATCCGCGGGATCCAGGAGTCGTTCCAACGGGCGTTCGAGCGCTCGCCGATGACGTACCTGCGCGAGGTGCGGCTCGGGCGGGTGCACGAGGAACTGCGGATCCTCGACCCGCAGGCCACTTCGGTGGCCGACGTCGCCCGACGGTGGGGGTTCGCGCACATGGGGCGGTTCGCCTCGGTGTACGCGAGCCGGTTCGGGGAGTACCCGCGGGAGACGTTGCGGCGCTGAGTGCCGGACCGGCAGGCCTGATCCGGCCCGACCGGCGTCGCCGCGGCGTCAGCGCTTCGCCGGCTCGGCCAGCTTGCTGTGCTTCCGCGAGTACGCGAAGTACACGACGAGGCCGATCGCGAACCAGATCCCGAACCGCACCCACGTCTCCCACTGCAGGAACGTCACGAGCCACAGCGACGCGATGACGCCGATGATCGGGATCACCGGCATGAACGGCAGCCGGAACTGCCGGTCGAGCTCGGGCTGCCGGTAGCGCAGCACGATCACGGCGCCGCAGACGACCACGAACGCGAGCAGGATGCCGATGTTCGTCAGCTCCGCGACCACGCCGATCGGCAGCACACCGGCCAGGACCGCCGACGCGATGCCGAGGATCCACGTGACCCGGGTCGGGACGTGGCGCTTCGGGTCGGTCTTCGCGAACCACTTCGGCATCAGGCCGTCGCGGCTCATCGAGAACCAGACGCGCGAGGCGCCGAGCATGAACGTGACGAGCACCGTGACGATGCCGACGATGGCGCCGATCGCGATGATGTTCGCGACACCGCCGAGCCCGACCGACGCGAACGCCGACGAGAAGCCCGACGCCGGGTCGATGTCCTTGTAGTCCTGCATCCCCGTGAGCACGAGGGTCGCCAGGACGTACAGCACCATCGAGATGCCGAGGGACAGCAGGATCGCCTTCGGCATGTGCTTGCGGGCATCGGTGGACTCCTCGGCGGCGGTGGACATGGCGTCGTAGCCGAACACGGCGAAGAACACGGTCGCGGCACCGGTCATCACGCCGCCGAAGCCGAACGGGAAGTACGGGGAGTAGTTGGCGCTGTTGATGTGGAACACGCCGAGCACGACGATGAGCACGACGAGCGCCACCTTGATGCCGACGGCGACGAACTCGAACCGGGCGGCGCTCCGGATGCCGCGGGTGAGCACGAACGCGGTGAGCAGGCACAGCGCGATCGCGAAGACGTCGATCACGTGGCCGTCACCGGTGCCCGGGGCGCCGAGCATCCACGCGGGCAGGTCGATGCCGAACTGGCCGACCAGGAACCCGACGTAGCCGGAGATGCCGATCGCGACCACCGCCACGATCGCCGTGTACTCGAGCAGCAGGTCCCAGCCGATGAACCACCCGACGATCTCGCCGAGCACCGCGTAGCCGTACGTGTACGCGCTGCCCGCCTTCGGGATGAGCCCGGCGAACTCGGCGTACGACAGCGCTGCGGCGGCACTCGCGACCCCGGCGACGAGGAAGCTGATCAGGACCGCGGGGCCGGCGACACCGTTCGCCACGGTGCCGGCGAGGGTGAAGATACCGGCGCCGATGATGCCGCCGATGCCGATCGCGGTGAGCTGCCACAGGCCGAGGTGTCGTTTCAGGCCGCCCTCGCCCCCGGCCTCGTCATCGATCGTCTCGATGGGCTTCCGTCGGAACAGGGTGCGTGTCGTCGTCGTCGTCGTCACCCGCCCATGGTGCACCCGGAGGCGATTCCGCGCACGCGCGAGGTTTCGCGCTGGGCGACACTTCTCGCGCCGCCGAGCCCGTGAACTGTCGCTGAGCGCGAAAGAACAGCCCGACGCGCACGAACGCGCCCCGCCACCGCCCCACGCACGCGGCCGGACCGCAGGCAGCCCGCGTAGACCTGGAGCATGCGCCACCCGAACAGGACCGAGCCCGGCCCCGGCCAGGAATCCGTCTGGGACTACCCCCGCCCGCCCGCCGTCGAGCCGGTCACCGCCCGCGTCGTCGTCCGTCTCGGCGGCACGGTCGTCGCCGACACGACCGACGCCGTCCGCGTGCTCGAGACCTCGCACCCGCCGGTCTACTACCTGCCGATGGCCGACCTCGCCGAGGGGGCGCTCGTCGCGGCGTCCGGCTCGAGCATGTGCGAGTTCAAGGGACTCGCGCGTTACTTCGACGTCGTGGGCGGTGACGGCACGGTCGCGAGCCGTGCCGCCTGGAACTACCCGACGCCCGTTCCCGGCTACGGGTCGCTGCGGGAACGCGTCGCGATCTACCCGTCCGCGATGGACTCCTGCGAGGTCGGCGGCGAACGAGTCCAGGCGCAGGACGGCGACTTCTACGGCGGCTGGATCACGGCGGACGTCGTCGGCCCGTTCAAGGGAGCGCCCGGCACGCTCGGCTGGTGACCCGGCGTCGCGACGCCGGGTGGCTCCGAGTCGGACCGACCAGGGTCGTGCGCGGCGGGGCGGACCCGACCCGGGCCTCCAGACCGGACCGCGTCAGCGGTTGGCGTACGGCGACCAGAACGGCGGTGGGAACGCGCCGCCGGTCACGATCACGAGCACCTGCCACACGAGCATGACGAGTCCGGCGCCGCCGATCACGATGCCGATCCACGACCACACCCGCACCGCACGACGACGGCCGGCGATCCGGATCGCCCGCCACCCGCTCAGCACGCACACGAGCCCGAACACCGCACCGAGCAGCACGTGCCGGGTGGTCGACTGCGCGGGCACGATGATGCCGAGGTAGAACGCGACCGGTCCGAGCAACACCGCGAACGTCGCCGGGGCTGCCGGCGGTTCGTGGTCCCGAGCGACTGCTCCCATGGGTCTGAATGTAGCGAGTGAACCTCGCTTCGTGCGCGTCCAGGCCGCGCAACGCGGGCAGGCGTCGGTCAGAACGGGCACCATGGGGGCATGCGTTCCGTCTTCCGCGTCCTGCTCGGCCTGGTCCTCGTCGTCGCGGGCACGAGCCACCTCACCGTCGCGCGCGGGGAGTTCACGGCCCAGGTCCCCGACTTCGTGCCCCTCGACGACGACACGACGGTGCTCGCGTCCGGTGTCGCGGAGATCACGCTCGGCTCGGCCCTGGTGCTCGCCCCGAAGCGGGCCCGCCGCGTCGTCGGCACGGTCGCGGCCCTGTTCTTCACGGTGATCTTCCCCGGCAACCTGTCGCAGTGGGTCAACCGCCGCGACGCCTTCGGCCTGGACAGCGACGAGAAGCGCTTCGTCCGCCTGTTCGGTCAGCCCATCCTCATCGCGCTCGCTCTCTGGTCGACGCGCGGCCGGCGCGCCTGATGGGCGCGCCCGCGCGGCAGACCGGTCCGGCACCCGGGCCCGGTGCCGGGGCGGGGCTCGATCCGCTCGGGTCCGGCCCGGCACGCTTCGGTCGGGAGGCCCGCCACCCCTTGGCCGGGCGCAGCCGCGTCGCCGACGTGGTCGCCTCCACCGCCCTGCTCGTGCTGCTCACGGTCGAGGCGCTGGCAGCGGGTTGGGGCATCAAGCTCATGTCGCTCGCGTTCGTGTCGTGCGCGGCGCCGGGCAACACCTGCAACGAGACGCTGGGGGACTCGGTGGTCGTCGTGGGGCCAATCCTCGTCGCGGGGGTGCTCGTCGCGACGATCGCGGTCTGCGTGCTGCGGCTCGTGCGTCGGCGGCTGACCTGGCCGGTGGTGCTCGTCGGCATGGCGGCGGTCGTCGCGGTGTTCTTCGCGTCGCTGTTGCTCGTCGATAGCTCCGTGATGCGCGGCATCTGACGGCTCGTTCCTCCACAGCCTGTGTCGTTCGAGTAGCTGTCCACAGAAGCCGGGGTTCGCCTCGGTGGCGGTGGTCTGGTCGCCACGCTGGAGTCATGCCTGACACCGACATGCTCGCCCGCCTCATCCGTGAACCCGTCCGTACCGACGACGACGTCGTCCAGCTCGTCGAAGCCGTGGTCGAACGGCCGCTCCGCCGCCAGTGCTGGGTGCTGTTCCTCGACGACCGCGGGATCTCGATCCCGTTCCTGCTGCCGATCGCCGACCTGCCGTACTCGCCGGACGAGCACGTCGACGACTTCGCGGCCCTGATCGCGGACATCGTGGCGCAGCTCGGAGCCGCCGACGTGGTGCTCGTGTGGGAACGGCCCGGTGCCGACCGGCTCCACCCGGTCGACTGGGAGTGGGTCGACGCCTGCGCCTGCGCCCTCGACGAGCAGTCGGTCCGGCTCCGCGCGCAGGTCGTCGTGCACAGCGGGGGCGCCGCGATCGTCGAGTTCGACGAGGAAACGCAGGCGGTGGCCTCGTGAGCGGTCAGCCCTGCGGGGCGGTGTCCGGCACGGCCTGGCCGGTGAGCTCCTCGACGATCGCCTTCGCCTGTGGCCACGACTTCGCGTAGTGGTCCGGGTCCGAGTTGATCTGCACGGCGTGCGCCATCTGCGTCGGGGTCATCGTCTTCCAGCCCGGCACCTTCACGAGCTTCGCGTAGAACATCGACGCGGCCGTGTACGGGTCCATCCGCTGCTCGTACGTGCCCCAGGCGCCGTTGTCGCGCTGCTGGAACAGGCCGCGGCTGTCCGGGCCCGCGGCGTCCCCGTGGTCCAGGTTCACCAGGCTCGACTCGCCGATCGCGGTCATCACGCCGACGGCCTGCGTGTGCGGGCCGATGCCGAGTGCCCGGGCGGCTTCGATCACGTGCGCGGCGTTCACCAGGCGGTCCTGGCAGAAGCCGCCGACGGGGCCGGCCGGTACGACCATCCCGCCGATCGTCTTCGAGGCCACGGCCGGACACGCGGGAGTCGGGGTCGCGGCGCTCGACTTCGCGATGCCGGCGATGGAGTTCACCGCGATCACCACGAGGACGACGACGCCGATGCCGACCGCCACGATCCCGGCGCCGAACACCGAGGCGAGGGTGATGCCGACGCGGTGCATGACGGGACCTCTCGACGGGCTGGGCGGGTGCTGGGCGGGCGGAGCGGGAAGAGCAGCACGAGCGTACGGGTGCCCGCTGGGAAGCGTGCGGCGGCCCGCCGTGATCGCACGCTCAGCGGTTCACGGTTCACGGTTCACGGTTCACGGTTCGCGGTTCGCCGCCGGTTGCTCGCGGCGGGGAAGGTGCATCCCCGACGACGAGTGACGGTTCTGGTTCACGAAGCGGGGACTTCGCGAACCAGAACCGTCACGGGTCATCCGTGCAAGGCGATCACCTGTCGCGGCGACCGTCCTGTCGGCCCCGGCGCCGACCCGGGCGCAGGCGCCAGCCCCCGGCGGACAGGGACAGTGCGGCGATCACGGCGACGACGAGGGTCCAGATGACGCTCGAGGCGTCCATCAGCTGTCGCGGCGGTCGTGCGGCGGGCGCTGCACCTTCGTCGGCTCCGTCACGAGTCCGGTGGGGGCCTTCTCGGCCTGCTTCCGCCCGTGGGTGAACCAGGTCAGGACCCAGAGCAGCACGCCCAGGGCCAGCAGAGCGCCGGCGATCTGGTACTGCTGCGGGTCACGTCCGGACGAGAACGGCAGCACGAGCCACAGGCACGTGACGATGCCGATGACCGGGATGATGACGCCGGCACGGAAGTGCTTGTGGTCGACCTTGTCGCGGCGCAGCACGAGCACGGTCACGTTGACGACCGCGAACACCGTCAGCAGCAACAGCGAGGTGGTGCCACCGAGCACGACGACGATGGGCGACTCCGGGTCGAGCGAGACCCACCCGATCAGCACGAGCGAGATGAGTGTGGTGAAGACGATCGCGTTCGACGGGGTGCGGCGTGCGGGGGAGATGCGGGACAGGAAGCCCGGTAGCACGCCCTGCTTGCTCATGCCGTAGAGCAGGCGTGACGCCATCATCATGTTGATCAGGGCGGTGTTGGCGACGGCGAACATCGAGATGAAGGGCAGCAGGTCGGCGATCGGGAAGTCCGGCGCCGCCGTCTGCACGACGGTCACGAGCGGGGTCTCGTTGCCGGCTAGCTCACCGATCGGCACCACGGCGACGGCACAGATCGACACGAGCACGTAGATGACGGCGGTGATGCCGATGCCGGTGAGCATGATCTTGGGGAAGATGCGCGAGGGGTCCTTCGTCTCCTCGGCCATGTTCACCGAGTCCTCGAACCCGACCATCGCGAAGAACGCCAACGACGTCGCCGTGCTGATCGACAGCAGCAGGGACTTGTCCTCGGGTGTCTCGAACATCACGACGCGCGAGAAGTCCGCGTTGCCGCCCGCGATCGCCCAGAAGCCGATCAGGATCACCATCACGAGACCGGACAGCTCGACGAGCGTCAGCACGACGTTCGTCTTGACGCTCTCGCTCACGCCGCGGAAGTTGATGAGCATCACCGCGAGCATGAAGCCCATGGCGATGAGCATCACCACGCCGTTCGGCAGTTCGATGCCGAAGCCCGCGCCGAGGTTCGCCGCGAACGCCCGCGAAGCCGTCGACGCCGACGTGATCCCCGAGCACATCACGATGAAGGTGACGATGAAGGTGACGAAGTGGATGCCGAACGCCTTGTGCACGTACAGCGCGGCACCGGCGGTCTGCGGGTACTTCGTCACGAGCTCGAGGTACGAGAACGCCGTCAGCAGTGCGACCGCGAACGCGATGAGGAAGGGGAGCCACGCTGCCCCGCCGACCTCGGCCGCGACCTGACCGGTGAGCGCGTAGACACCCGTACCGAGGATGTCGCCGATGATGAACAGCAACAGGAGCTTGGGACCGATGACCCGGCGGAGCTCGTGCTGCTCCTGCTGTGGGCGGTCCGTGTTGGTGGTGGCCATGCGTCACCCTTGCGCGCGAGATGCCTTGCTGTCCAGTCCCACAGGAAGGTTTCTCGCGATCGCAACACGGTCGCTCGGCGACGGATACGCTCCGGGCCATGGACCAGCAGTCGAACACCACCGAGGAGCCCATCGAGTTCGCGGACTTCAACGCGAAGCTCCTGGTGCTCGATGTCCTCTGCTACGACCTCGACGTCCTCGACCCCTACGACCCGGACGCCGAGGACGAGACCGACGAGGACCTCGACGTCGACGGGCAGGACGACCGGGCGCGCGCGTACTACGACGACCTCGACCTCCTGCCGTCGCACCTGTCGCTCGTCACGGAGATCACCGTCGACTCCGACCTCGAGGTGCTGCAGGACGTGCACCCCGGTTGGGACGGCTCCGACGACCGCTTCGACCCGCAGAACTGGGACGATCTGCTCGACCTACCGGAACTCCGCACCGTCTACGCGGCAGCGCCACTGCCCGCCCACGTCACCGACCGGTTGGCGACCAAGGGTGTCGAGGTCCGCTCCGCCTGAGCGGGCCGACCAGCCGACCAGCCGACCATTCGACGGCGGACCGGCAGGCTAGTGGTCCAGCGCCCGTAGCTGCTCGGTGAACTGCTTCGCACCGCCCTGCGCGGGATGCCGGACGGCGACGGCCTCGATGCCCGCCAGCGCGAGCGCTCCCTGCGCCTTGCGACCCACGGCGACGACCCGGACCCGGTCGACGCCGCCCAGGGCATCCAACAGGGCGAGGGCGACCGGCGCTCCCGAGCGGACCTCGGCAGGGCGGGGCGTGCGGTTCGTCAGCCGGTCCGGCGCGACGAACGGGTGGTGCGGGAAGATCGCCCACGCCACCGGGATGGCGCCGCGCCAGCCCTCCAGCGCGGCGTGCACGACGCGGGATGACGCCTCCCACGGCGCGGTCGGCTCCGGCGGGACGAGGGACTCCGATCCGAGCTCCCGCATGCTCGTGAACGGGATGCCCGTGTTCGTCATGCCACGCCACCCGGGCGCCTCGGCGACGAGCAACATGTCCGCCCGGGGACCGACGGCGGCCAGGTAGCGCGCCAGGTTCTCGCGTCGGAGTCTCCCCTCGGCCGACCCGACGTCGTACAGCGCCTCGGCGTCCGGCTCCACGGGGACGGCGTCGAGCGCAGCCCAGAACGCGGCGAACCGGTCGCTCGACCCGTTCACGAGCGGCCGAGCACCCGGCGGTACACGTCCTCGAGCCCCGCGGCCGACCGCTCCCAGCTCAGGCGCTCCGCGTGCTCCCGGCCGGCAGCGGCGAGGGCAGTCGCGTACGGAGCGTCCGTCAGGATCCGCTCGATCTCCGCCGCCCAGTCGTGCGGGTCGCGGGACTCGAGCACGACGCCCGTCTCCCCGTCGACCACGGCTTCGCGGAGGCCTCCGGCAGCGGCGGCCACGACCGGCACCCCGGAAGCGGAGCCCTCCAGCGCGACGAGCCCGTACGTCTCCGAGTGGGACGGCACGAGCACGGCTGCCGCGCCACGGAACAGGAACGCCAGGTCGGCACGCGACTGCGGACCGATGAAGGTGACGCGGTCGGCGATGCCCCGCGCGGCGGCGAGCCGACGCAGTTCGTCCACGTAGTCGCCCGCCTCACTGGAGGCGTCCCCCGCGATGACCAACGTGGGGCGGGCCTCCAGGCTGATGCCGGCGATCGCCTCGATCGCCAGGTCCAGGCCCTTGAGTGGCTGCACGCGCGCCGCCGCGACGACGTAGGGGGTGGCGGCGCGGCGCGCACCGACCCCGGCGGGGCGGAAGACGGACCCGTCGACCCCCGGCGGCACGATCCAGATGCGGGCGTCGTCGCCGCCCAGGCGTGTGCGCACGGTCGAGGCTTCGGCCTCGGACACCACGACGACGGCGTCGGACTCGCGCGCCAGCAGCTCCTCGCCGGCGATGCGGCCGGCTGACTCGGGGCGCTCGCCCTCGGACAGCGGCGTCTCGGGGTCGGCGGCGATCGAGTGGAACGACTGCACGTGAGGGATCCCGCGCTCACGGGCGACGGGCAGCGCAGCGGCGCCGGAGAACCAGTGGTGGGAGTGCAGGACGTCGAACGGCCCGAGCTGCTCCAGCTCGCGGCGGAACGGCTCGATGAAGGCGTCGTGCTCACCCTTCGGCACCGGCTCGGCCGGACCCGCGGACAGGAACCGCAGGCACACACCCGGCACGAGCGACACCGAGTCCGGCTGCGTCGGGGCAGAACGGCGCGTGATGATGTCGACGTGGTGGCCCAGGTCGGCCAGCGCCTCGGCCTGGTGACGGACGACGACGTTCATGCCGCCGACCTCGCCCGAGCCGGGTTCGTCTCCGGGGGAGGTGTGCAGCGACACCAGCCCGATGTGCAGGGGTTCGGTCGTCGTGCTCACCGCTCAACCCTAGCCGCGCGGCCTCCGCTGCGACGGGCGCGCGGGCGCCACCACGACGGGCCGGCGGCCCGCCTCGTCCAACGGGTCGGTGGGGAGGCTCGGATCGCCTCCCAGGATCTGCACGCGGTCGTCGCCGTGCCGCTCCCAGAGCGCCGCCGTCCATGCGCACAGGGCGCCGTCGAGCAGGTCTTCGCGGTGCTTGTGCGTCGGACCGTGCAGCACCGACGGGTCGGCGAGCCGCCGCGTCAGCGGGTGCGAGTCGAGCAGCAGCGGCGGGTCCAGCGGGGTCTCGCGCAGCCGCCGGACCAGCTCGTCGAAGGCCTCGGTGCGACGGGCGCGGGCCTCGGTGGCGGGGATCCGGAGGTCGAGCCGCTTGTACCGGGGGCGTTCGACGTCGTAGCCGAGCTCCTCCACCCCGACCAGCGTCGTGTAGGGGTAGCACTCGAACGTCGCCGGTCCGGTGCGGGCCCGCATCGAGTCCGTGTCCGAGACGTACCCGACGCCGAGCGCGGTCAGCCGGTCGAGCAGCGCTGAGCCGGCGCTCGCCGCGGAGGCCTGGTTCGTCGGGTTCGCCGCGACCTTCCACCGGCCGTACCGCTGCCCGACCTGCCGCTCGGATTCGCGGATGCCCGTCGGGTTGGTCACGACGAGCGAGGCGTCCACAGCGATGAGGGAACGAGGCCCCAGGTGCTGGGCGATCCAGTCCGTCACGGCGTCGACCCCGCGCGCCCAGCCGGCATCGGTGATCGTGCCGTCGTCGTCCATCGCGACCAGCCCGGTCTCGTTGGCGGCCTTCCGGTCGGAGCCGAGTCCCCACGCCAGGTCGATGCCGAGGTACGCGTTCACCCGCCCATCCTGCCTGCTCTGCAAAACACCGGTTTTCGCATGCTGAACACCGGCGTGCGCGTGTTCGACGAGTGAACACCGGTGTCTTGCGGGCCGCCCGGACCGCCGCGGCCGTCAGT